>NZ_WXWT01000309.1:0-18215 GCF_009904725.1 Vibrio sp. V43_P6S15P86 | reverse complement strand
ATCTATCACAAAAATATCGATAAAAAGGCGGATTATTTGATTTTTAGTCGCGAGGAATGCCCATAATAAAAAGGAAATTTAATTAGACCTCAAAGGATATGTATTTCCACATGATCACATCAGCACCTTGGGTTCTTTATCCAGAGATTGGAGAAGACTCAAGTAAAAAATGGATTTTTCGTGAGCCTAAAATCTCTGATGGTGACGACATTTACAGCTTAATTGCAGACTGTCCTCCATTGGACATGAACTCATCTTATTGCAATTTCCTACAGTCTACGCATTTCAGCAAAACCAGTATTTTGGTTGAGCAAAAAGGCGAAATCGCAGGTTTCATTTCCGGTTATCAGAAACCAGACGAGCAAGACGTTTTATTTGTCTGGCAAGTTGCAGTCTCACCTCGCTTTAGAGGTCACGGTTTAGCATTCCGCATGTTGAAAGAACTTCTCACCCGAGAGGAATTGGGCGGTGTTAAATCGGTAGAAACTACCATCACGGAAGATAATAAAGCCTCTTGGGCATTGTTCAAAAAGTTAGATGCGATGAACGGCAACTCTGGCCAAGTAAGCACATTTTTGGATGAAGAAGCCCACTTTAAAGGCAAACACGATACAGAATATTTGTATCGCATTCCTCTCAAATAATCCTCAAACAATAGGAATTAAAAACGGTCTCATCATGGATATTTTCAAAAAGCAGGAATCCAACGTACGCTCATATTCAAACAATTTCCCAGTGGTTTTTCGTAAAGCAAAAGGCTGCTGGCTGGAAACAGAACAAGGTGAACGATACTTAGACTTCCTTGCTGGAGCGGGATCTCTAAATTACGGCCATAACAACCCAGTACTTAAGCAAGCACTGCTTGAGTACATTGAGATGGACGGTATTACTCACGGTTTGGATATGCACTCAGAAGCGAAAGCATCGTTTCTTGAAGCGTTGGATACTTACATCCTTAAACCAAGAAACTTGGACTACAAAGTTCAGTTTACTGGCCCAACTGGTACTAACGCCGTTGAGGCAGCACTTAAGTTAGCGAAAAAAGTAAAAGGTCGCGACAGCGTCGTTGCATTTACCAACGGTTTCCACGGTTGTACAGCTGGCGCACTGGCTGCAACGGGTAACCAGCATCACAGACAAGGTAACGGTTCTAGCTTAAGTAACGTCACTCGTATTCCATTTGAAGGTTACGCTGGCGTTGATGGTCTAGCATTGTTCGAAACCATGCTAAACGACAACTCTGCAGGTATGGATAAACCAGCCGCTGTACTTCTTGAAACTGTGCAGGGCGAGGGTGGTTTAAATGCTGCTTCAAACGAGTGGTTACAACGTTTGAGCAAAATCTGTAAAGCCAACGACATTCTTGTGATTGTCGATGACATTCAGGCTGGCTGTGGACGTACAGGTACTTTCTTTAGCTTTGAGCCGTCAGGTATTCAACCAGATATCGTGACGCTATCGAAATCGATCGGTGGTTACGGTTTGCCAATGGCCGTCGTTCTACTTAAACCAGAGCTAGACCAGTGGAAGCCAGGTGAGCATAACGGCACGTTCCGTGGCAACAACCATGCATTTATTACCGCAGCGAAAGCATTAGAAATTTATTGGGCAAATGATGACTTTGAAACACACATCAAGCAGTGTTCAGACAAAGTAAGTGCTGTTATTGATCGCTGCGTTCGTCGCTTCCCACAAATGTTTGTACAGAAAAAAGGTCGCGGCATGATGGTTGGTATTGAGTGTATCAACGGTGATATGGCATCTGAAATCGCGAAAAACTGTTTCGAAAACGGAATGGTAATTGAGACAGCTGGCCCTGACGACGAAGTCGTTAAGTTCTTCTGCCCACTTACGATTAGCGAGTCAGAACTAGACCAAGGACTAAGCATCTTTGAAAGTGCAGTGGAAACCATTGCTGCGAAACATTTCAAACAAGCATCTTAATAAGGATTATTAATTATGATCGTCAGAACACTCGATGAGTGTCGCAACAGTGAGCGACGTGTGGTTTCAGATAACTGGGAAAGTGTCCGTATGTTGTTGAAAGATGACAACATGGGTTTTTCTTTCCACATTACTACGATTTATGAAGGTACTGAAACACACATTCACTATCAAAATCACCTAGAATCGGTTTTTTGTATGAGCGGTGAAGGTGAAATTGAAGTCGTTGGTGGAGAAACTTATCCGATTAAACCGGGTACGTTATACATCCTTGATAAACACGATGAGCACTACTTGAGAGCTTATAAGAATAAAGAAATGGTAATGGCGTGTGTATTCAACCCACCAATTACCGGCGCTGAAGTGCACGATGAAAACGGTGTTTATCCTCTCGTTGACTAAAAGATAGAGGTGGGGTGCTTGTCACCCCACGATCAACTATCTCTTCTTTTTTCTTTTAAAGTTACCAATCAAAAAGGCTTATCATGACATTTACCGTAGAAAAAATCGGCGGTACATCAATGACAGCATTTGATGCTGTTCTCGACAACATTATTCTTCGTCCTAAATCGCCATACAATCGTATCTTTGTCGTCTCTGCATACGGCGGTATGACCGACGCGCTACTCGAATGTAAAAAAACCAGTAAGCCAGGTGTTTATCAGCTTATCGCGAAACGTGATGACAAATGGGAAGAAGCGCTAGCATATGTAGAAAGCCGTATGCTGCTCACAAATGAAAATATTTTCGCGGACCCAATGAATCGTATCCGTGCAGATAAATTCATTCGCTCACGTATTGCTGAAGCAAAAAACTGTATTGCGAACATTTTAGAAACTTGTCAGTACGGTCAGTTTTCGTTACGTCAGTATTTGCCTCAAATTCGAGAGTTTCTGTCGTCTATCGGTGAGGCGCACAGTGCTTACAACACGGCACTGAAACTAAAAAATATGGGTATTAACGCTAAGTTCGTTGACCTGTCCGGTTGGGACAATCAAGCGCCAAGAAGCCTTGATGAATCGATCAGTGATGCGTTTGCTGATATCGATGTGTCAAAAGAACTGCCAATCGTTACAGGTTATGCTTACTGTAAGGAAGGCCTAATGCACACTTATGACCGAGGTTATAGTGAGATGACATTTAGCCGAATTGCAGCGATAACAAAAGCGGATTTAGCGGTAATTCACAAAGAGTACCACTTGAGCTCTGCAGACCCGCGTGTTGTTGGTCCTGAAAAAGTTTTGCCAATTGGTAGTACAAACTATGATGTAGCAGACCAACTTGCTAACCTTGGCATGGAAGCGATTCACCCAAATGCAGCCGCAGGTTTACGTGAGAGTGGTATTGAGCTACAGATTAAAAATACATTTGAACCTGAACACGAAGGCACTTTGATCTCTTCAAGCTACCGCCCAGAAGAAGACAAAGTCGAAATTATCGCAGGTAAAGAAAAAGTGTTTGCACTGCATTTGTTTGACCAAGCGATGGTGGGAAAAGCCGATAACGTTAGCTACGAATTAATGGAAATTATCTCTGATGCGCGCGTAAGTTTAGTTGGTAAAGAGATGAACGCGAACTCTATTACTTACTATCTAGGTGGCAGTACTGATAGCTTGAACAAAGTATTGTATAAAGCTGAAAAACGCTATCCGAATGCGTCGATTAAAGGCCGTATGGTCGCGCTGATTTCAGCCATCGGTTCTCAAATTGACACTAACAAGACACTAGCGAAAGGTGTACTTTCTTTGATGAACAATGGCGTAACGCCAGTTGCACTTCACTCATCAATGAGAAATGTAAACGTTCAGTTCGTAGTGGGTGATAAAGAATATCAGCGTGCGATTTGCGCATTACATGATGAATTCTTTCAGAGCAATAGTTTAACTAAATCGGTTAACGTCGCTTAGTTTGTTCACGGTTAAAATACAAAGGAGAGCAGGTTTGCTCTCCTTTTTTGTTTTTCTGTGTTCTCAATATAGGCCCGCTTTGCATGGAGTAAACTACCGAGCTAAGTGTGTCCGTAGAGATACAGATAAGCCAGCAGAACTCTGCTGGCTCAGTAACGCAATCTAGAGTGATTAATTAAATTACTTAACTTTATTCACTTCTTGTTTAAGCATTTCTAACTGCTGCATCTTTTCTTGCATCTGCAAAGAGTCGTAATTTAAAGAAGCAGGGTTCATGGTTGTACCGCGTTGCATTGGGTATTCAGGTAACGTTTTAAAGAAGTCGCCAACAACGTCTTGAATTGGTACAAACAACCACATGTTGTCTGCCATCCAACGTAGGTACATTTGTGACTCGCTAGGACCTTTTTCAAATGGGTCAGCACGTAAGTGAATGATCTTAGGCCAGTTTGGTACAGATCGCACGGCGTCGCTTAGGTTTCCTTCTAGAGTTGCAAAGTGAAGTTTCCAGTCATTCCAGCGTACTGCGTTTAGTTCACCATTTGAGGTGAAGTAGAGCAGAGACTCACGTGGTCCTTTCTCTTCTTTTCCCTCGAAGTATGGCATGAAGTTGTAGCCGTCTATATGGACACGCCAGTCTTTACCATTTGCTTTGTAACCTTCAGCAAGCTTTTCTTTCACGTCAGGAACGCCAGCTGCCGCCAACAATGTTGGCAACCAGTCTTGATGAGCCATCATTTCGTTGATTTTCGTTCCTGGCTTAATGACACCTGGCCAACGCACAAGTTGAGGCACACGCATACCGCCTTCCCAAGTAGTGCCTTTCTCACCGTGGAATGGGGTTGCGCCCCCATCAGGCCAAGTCATGGTCTCTGCGCCGTTATCTGTTGTATAAATAACGATGGTGTTGTCAGCAACGCCTAACTCATCGAGTTTGTCGAGCAATACGCCGACTTGATCGTCATGCTCTAACATGCCATCAGCGTAAATGCTAACACCGGACTTGCCTCGATACTTCTCTTGTAATCGGGTCCAAACGTGCATGCGCGTAGAGTTATGCCAGATGAAGAAAGGCTTATCTGCTTTAACAGCTTTCTCCATAAACGATAAAGTGCTTTCGAGGAACTCTTCGTCCGCGTGTTCCATGCGTTTACGCGTCATTGGGCCAGTATCTTCAATCTTACCGTCGGCATAAGATTTAATTACACCACGAGGACCATAGTTTTTACGGAACTCTGGGTCTTTAGGGTAGTAGTAGGTTTCGGGCTCTTCTTCTGCATTAAGGTGGTACAAGTTACCAAAGAATTCATCAAAACCATGATTGGTAGGTAGGTGCTTATCTTGATCGCCCAAGTGGTTTTTACCGAACTGAGCTGTCATATAACCTTGGTCTTTTAGTAAGTCAGCAATAGTTGGTGCCCAATCTGGAATCCCATGGTCGGAACCCGGCATACCAATCGTCAGCAAGCCAGTGCGAAATGGTTCTTCGCCAGTAATGAATGCTGCTCGACCCGCAGTACAAGATTGTTGGCCGTAATGGTCTGTAAACAAAGCACCTTCGTTCGCGATACGATCGATGTTAGGGGTTTTGTAACGCATCATACCTTGGTTATATGCGCTGATGTTCCAGTAACCGACATCGTCACCGAAAATTGCAAGTATGTTGGGTTTGTCTGCCGCCATCGCTGCGCTGGACGTTGCTAACAGCCCGACGCCTACTGCGATTTTTCTCAATTGGTTTGCCATAAAAAACTCCAGGTGGTTGAGAGTAACGAGAAGCACAAGTAAACCTTGTGCTTAGGTGCTGCATAAGTTAATGATGTGTATAGAAAAATCCTCTTATACTCTTTATAACCATAAGTTATTGAGGGTATTTAACTATTTGTTTCTAAATAAAAATACTTGTCATTCTGATGATTTGGGGTGGTTTTAAAAATAGAGATGGGTCACTAATGAACACCAGAGCAGGTTGCTGGTGAGACGAATAAAGTTTCAGCAAAAAACACCGAGATACTCCCTAATCGGGGGACGAAGAATGGAGCACTCATTTTGAAAGCCTTTCACTTCTAATTATTTGTATAACCAAGGGGTTAGCGACTATATTGATTCAAGTTGCACCATCTAAATACTAAGGATAGTTATGAGTCAGTGGGCAGGTCGGTTTCGGTGTCTATTTCTGGGTATCGTCATGGTGAGTGGTTCGTTTTTTTCCCAGGCATCAGTGATAGAGAGTTCCCAAAATACCACGAAGCTTGGGTTGGAATATGTTGGCACGCAAACGTGCGCGGAATGTCACCAACGAGAGGTGGAGGCTTGGAAGGGCTCTCATCACGATATGGCAATGAAACACGCAAACTCAGAATCTGTTCAAGGTGATTTTGATAACCGCACAGTGACGCATGATGGGCAACCCAACCGTTTTTTTAGACAAGGCGAGGAGTATTGGGTCAATATTCAAGGCCCTGATGGTCAATGGCATGATTATAAAATTAGCTACACATTTGGCTGGGAACCGTTACAGCAATATATGGTGGAGTTTGAAGACGGTCGTGTACAGCTCATTCCTTTTGCGTGGGATTCAAGGACGAAATCGGAAGGTGGTCAGCGCTGGTTTCACCTCTATCCAGAGACAGCAACGACAGATGAGTTTTACTGGACTAACACTGGGCAAAATTGGAATTTCATGTGTGCAGACTGTCATTCGACCAATTTAAAGAAGAACTATGACGCAATCAAAAATACCTACAACACGTCTTGGTCCGAGATCAATGTTGGTTGTGAAGCGTGTCATGGCCCTGCAAGTGGACACATCGAGTTGGCGAAAAAATCCGCATCTACAGGAGGCTCTTTCGATACAGATAGTCACTATGGTTTTGACCGAAATTTATCTAAAGCGGTAACCGAGTGGGTATTTGAGAAGGGCCACAGAACGTTACAACCAAAAGCAATCGCAGAAACAAATCAAGTTCAGACGTGCGCACAATGTCACAGCCGTCGAACGCAGTTAAATGAGACTGGTGATCACATTCAAGGCTCATTTTTAGATAAATATCGGTTAAGCCTGATCACTCCAGAACTCTACTACCACGATGGCCAAATTTACGATGAAGACTATGTTTACGGTTCATTTCTTCAGTCTGAAATGGCTGAAAAAGGCGTAACATGCACCAATTGCCACGATCCTCATTCGGCAAAACTAAACATCCCAGAAGAGGCAGTATGTTCACAATGTCATATTGCGTCAGAATATACCCCAGAAAACCACACCTTCCATGAAGCAGGATCCAAAGCATCACAATGTACGACTTGTCACATGCCAGAAACGACTTATATGCAAGTCGATCCTCGTAGAGACCACAGTTGGCACGTACCTAGACCTGACTTGAGCAAACACATCGATACGCCCAATGTATGTACGTCTTGTCATGAGGATAAGAGTAACCAGTGGGCGGATGCGCAGATAGCCGAATGGTTTCCTCACTCTCAATACCGCAATCAACAACACTTTGCTGTCGCGTTTTATGCCGATGCAATTGGGCACAAAGGGGCGGCGAATGCTCTGGCTTACTCTGCTCAGGATTCATCATTAAAAGACATCATACGAGCTTCTGCATTAGAGCGAATGGGTGGCAATACTGACCAAAATACGACTGTTTCGCTCGCAAGGGCCGTTAAAAATGAGAATGAAATGATTCGGCTCGGCGCAGTCGCGGGCTCGTCTGGTTATGAGTTTCATGATCGATGGCGAATTTTAGAACCACTGCTGGATGATCCCGTACTTTCAGTGAGGGCGGAGGCGGCTTCGGTATTAGTGACCAGCTATGCACAAATGACGCCGTTACAAAAAGATAGGATTCAACCACCGCTTGAAGAGTACATGGACATTCAAAAGTTTAACGCCGATCGTGGTTTTGGTAGAACCAATTTGGCAAATGTATACCGCAGCTTAGGCGAAATCGATAAGGCAATTGCGTTGTACCAAGAAGCGATAAGTATCGAGCCTTATTTCGAAAATAGTTACGTGAATTTATCGGACCTGTATCGACGCCTTGGGAAAGAAAAAGCTGCGCTCTGGGTGTTACAACAAGGGATGAAAGCTCAGCCTAAATCCAGCTCATTACCTTACAGTGCCGGTCTTTCTTTGTTACGCCAAGGCAAGGAAGATGAGGCCAAAGCTCTACTTAAACATGCCGCAGAACTAGGAAAGACTAACGCTCACTACTGGTATGTTTATGGTCTAGCTTTGGAAAAAAGTGACGTTCTGGAAGCCAGTAAGGCATTGCAGACTGCGTTTAAAGTTGGTGGGAACCCTCAACATTTATATGCTCAATGCGAAGTTCTAGCGAGAAATCATAAAAAAGGCGCTGTCGCTTTTGCTTTCGATAGGTGTCTAAAAGAGCTGAGTAATTATGCTCCTAAGCAGGCTATTGATCAGCTGAAAGCACCTATTACGAATCTGTAGAGATTAAACACCAATAGTAAAAAGTGGAGCCTTTATCGCGCCACTTTCTCTACTTAGTTTAGTCTACGTCTTTCGCTAGTCTAAGGCCCATGTCAGACATAATGACGGATTGGCTGGCAAAATCGCGGCGATAGTTTTCAGATTCGTCTGCGTCATAAGCAAAGCTGCCGCCACGTACAGACTTGTGTGCAAGGCTTTCTTTTTCCTCTTTTGCGTTTACCGGATTATCACTGGGCGCTGTTTTGTAATAACCTTCGTCAAAAGCATCAATCACAAACTCGCCTACGTTACCTGTCATATCGTACAACCCGAGCTCGTTTGGTTGCTTTTGACCTACCTTATGAGCCTTATTGTGCGAGTTATTCGCATACCAAGCCACATCGTCAATATTGTTTGATCCAGAAAAAGTGAAGCCTTTACTTAAAATTCCGCCTTTAGCGGCAAACTCCCATTCAGCTTCTGTTGGCAGACGGTAATGCTCTCCCGTTTTTTCATTCAATTTCTTAATGAAATAATTGGCTTGTTGCCAACTAATATTATTGACGGGTGTATTTGGATCTCGAAAGTAGCTCAGAGAGGTGCCAGTGACAGCTTCAAATAGCGATTGAGTTACCTCAAATTTTGACAAATAGAATCCATCAACGTTAACAGTGCGAGCTGGGCGCTCTGACTTTTTGGCTGATGGATTATCTGCGCCCATCGTAAACTGCCCACCTTCGACAAGAACCATATCTTGATCGATTTTCTGAGCGAGAGAGTGTGGTGGGGTTGTTGCACACCCATTAATTATCAGCGTGACCGATATAGCTGAGACAAGGGAAATAATCTTACTTTTGGGATGTTTCATTCGGCGACTCCGTCAACGACTTTGGTCAGAAAGTCTAGCAAGCAAAACCATAACAAACGGTTATACACACTATAACAAGCGCCGAGAATAATTGAACATTATCATCACCCTAGGCGATTAACTCGATGATTAGGTTTGACATCATTGGGGACAGGTTAGCAACTAAGAAGGTGATGAATGCACATAACTCAAGGGCCTCAGTTCAACGGAAAAGCATCTAAGCGTTTACATGTGATGGCAAAGCCCATTGGTGCTGCTTGCAACATCGATTGCACTTATTGTTATTACTTAAGCAAACAAGATTTGTTGGAATATAAGCAAGGGTGCTCGCCAATAATGGATGACGAAACCTTAGAGAGCTATATCCGCCAATACATCGAAGGGCAGAACACACCTGAAATTATCTTCTCTTGGCAAGGTGGAGAGCCAACCATGCTGGGGTTGGATTACTTCAAAAGAATTGTTGAATTACAAGATAAATACCGCCCTCATGGTATTACGCTCTCTAACGATCTTCAGACTAATGGCACGCTTCTTAATGATGAGTGGTGCGAGTTTCTAAAAGCGAACCACTTTCTTGTCGGTTTAAGCATCGATGGTCCTGAGATGATGCACAACGCTTACCGAACAAATCGAGCGGGAAGAGGCACATTTAAACAAGTGATGAACGCCGTTGAGCTATTACATAAGCATGAAGTGAAGTTTGCAACGCTCACGTGTGTGAACAACTTGACCAGCCGTAACCCATTGGAAGTGTATCGCTTCTTACGAGATGAAGTACGTTCCCCTCAAATGCAGTTTATTCCGATTGTTGAGCAGAAAACTTTCAGAACAACAGCGCCACAAACTTGGAAGCCCAATGAGCAACTAATGCAAGGTGATAAACGTCTGATTCCCGGCCATAAGGATTCGGTTGTCGAGCCATTTTGTGTGGCGGATGAAGCATGGGGTAACTTCCTTATCGCGATATTCAATGAGTGGGTCGTGCATGATATTGGTAACGTTTTTGTACAGTATTTTGAAGCGAGTTTGGAAACATGGATAGGAAGAAAAAACCCACTATGCACGCTAGGTGAAATCTGTGGCAAAGGTTTAGCAATGGAACCAAACGGTGATGTCTTTGCGTGTGACCACTATGTTTACCCGGAATACAAGGTCGGGAATATTCACCGTGAAAAACTCGATACTCTCGCTTATAGCCCTGACCAGCAGAAATTCGGGTTTGCTAAAAGTCGTACACTGCCTCAGCAGTGTGTTAATTGCGATTATCAGTTTGCATGTTTTGGAGAATGCCCTAAAAACCGCTTTATTCGCACCAGAAAAGGTGAGCCTGGCCTTAACTATCTATGTGCAGGTTGGAAGAAGTTTTTTGCGCATGTCGACAAATCAATGGCGTACATTTTACGAGCGATGGGCAACCCTGTGGTACACGGTAAATACAGCGATAAGGTTTTACACCTGCAAGCGTCTAATCGACCTGTTTTTGACACTAAGTTCTAAGATTCAACTGGTCCAGTTTTATAAAAGTAAGGTCTCATCAATGCAAAAGATAACGCGTTTTACGAAGTCACTTTTAATGTTCACGATGAGTGTAGCGTTAAGCCAAGGCGTTTGGGCTCAAGATAAATCTCTGCTCAATTCAGATAAAGTTTCACCCGTTGAGATACCATCTCAAGAAGAACCAATGACGCTAGCACAGCGAGTCGAAAAGTTGTCTTATGATGCACAAAACAAAAAGTTGTCTTCAGAAAAGCGTATTGATGCTTTACGTGAACTGGCCAACTACCCCAGCCAAAACGCTTTGGTTGCCGTCGCTCGTGGTTTGAAAGATGCAGATGCTGGAATTCGTGAAGCAGCAATTGTAGGAGCTCAACCCTATATGATAGAGCATCGCTGGCGTCTGGTTTCCCCGTTGCTAAGTGATGACGATGCAATGGTTCGAATTACCGCAGCGATAAACTTGGTTCGAGATTACGCCAATTTAAGTTCGGAGCAGCAACAGTCACTTGAAGGCGCGGTGACTGATTTAACATCCTACTTGTCGCAGAAAACTGACAACGTTTCTAGATTACTCCTTGCCGATGTATATCGTTGGCATCGAGAGTGGGACAAAGCGGCATTGATTTATCCAGAGCTAACCAAGCTGATGCCAAGTAACCCGCAAGTCTGGTTAAGCTATGCGGACAATTTTCGAGCGCAACAAAAAGATCGACAAGCTATCCAAGTACTTGATGAAGCAATCACACTTTTTCCTGATAACGCTGCTTTGCATTACTCGAAGTCATTGGCGCTAGTAAGACTTAGTGAGAAGCATGATGCCGCTAGCGAAATTGAAAAGGCCGCTAATATGGCGAAGAACAACAGTTATTTTTGGTACTTGAATGGTGTTCTGCAAGAAGAGTTAGATCTTAAAAAATCTGTGGACGCTTTTGAAAAAGCTTATTTGATCTCTGGCGCGCCGGAGCAGCTTTATGCAGTGTGTGATATCTACATTCGTTACGACAACCCCAAGTCTGAACAGTGTTTAGCGGAACTTAAGAAAGTGGCTCCGGATTACGTGATTGATGAGCTTAATCAGAAAAAGGGACGTCAAAGTACTTCAGAGCAGGTTGACGCCAGCTAACTCAACACTTTATCAGTAAGCTTCTTTAATTAAAGCGTGTTTCTAGTTACAAGGTCACTTTCTGGTGTCGTTGCATATGTTGCTCTGAATTGCGCTTGTTAATCGTGAACTATACTTTCATTTGGATTTGCATCCCGTACCTCAATATAAGGAATTAAAATGGCTATAAAGTTAAAGGTGATTGTCCTTGCGACAAGTTTTGCTCTGTCTAGCTATAGCATTGCTGCTGATATGCAAGATCCTCTGCCGTCATGGAACAACACCGGTGCTAAGCAAGCTATTATGGCGTTTGTTACTAAAACGACGACTCAAGGCTCGGACGCTTATATTCCTGAAAGCCAAAGGATCGCTACGTTTGATAATGACGGGACGCTGTGGGCAGAAAAACCCGTTTATCTACAGCTGTTTTTTGCGATCGATAAAGTGAAAGAGATGGCCTCTGAGCATCCTGATTGGAAAACAACAGAACCTTTTGCTTCGGCAATAAAAGGTGACTTGGAGGGGGTTGGCAAGCAAGGCCTTGAAGGTGTGATGAAGCTTGTTATGGCGACTCACTCCGGAATGTCGACTGATCAGTTCCATCAAGAAGTGAAGGAGTGGATGAAAACGGCCGTGCATCCTACGACGGGAAAGCCATACACTGAAATGGTTTATCAACCGATGCTTGAGTTACTCGACTATTTGAGAGCAAATGACTACCAGACCTATATAATTTCTGGAGGTGGCATTGATTTCATGCGTGTTTGGGCACCAGAAGTATACGGGATCCCAACGCAAAATATCGTTGGGACGACATTAAAAGCGGAGTATCAGGTCGTTGATGGACAGCCGACTATTCAACGCTTGCCAGAAATTGATTTTGTGAATGATAAAGCGGTGAAGCCTGTCACGATCCAGAACTTCATTGGTAAGCGCCCGGTGATGGCATTTGGTAATTCTGACGGTGACTTACAAATGCTAGAGTGGACTAAAGCGGGGTCTGGCCCACGATTTTCAGCGGTTATCCATCACACGGATGACAAGCGTGAATGGGCGTATGATAAAGACTCTCACGTGGGGAAATTAGACAAATCATTTAAAGTGGGTGAAGAGCAAGGTTGGCTGTTTGTCGATATGAAACAAGATTGGAATCAAGTTTTTAAAGAAGCGATGAAAAAATAGCGACCCAGCCAACGTAAACACTACACCAAACATTTTGTGATAGGGGGTGATGAGCAAAACGCTCTTCATCTCCTCAACTTAACAATTCTGTTTGGTATCAGCATAAGCAAATATTGCGTGCGTCCGTATTGGTTATTTGATTGCTGTGTGGCATTATTGCTTAAAACCACTTAAGTGAATTTAAGTAATGACGCAAGAAGAGCGATTGATAGAGCTCAGAGCCAAGCTAGAGCTACAAAACAAAATAACGTTATCGGAAGTTTGCGAGTATTTTGGCATCTCGCGAGATTCAGCGCGTCGAGATTTAGTTAAGTTGAGCCAACTACCGGGATTACAAAGAATCCGAGGTGGCGTCATGCTTGCCCCAATATCTTCCTCTACAGAGGCGTACTCCAGTCGAGCAATTAGCGACACTAAACATCGCCTCGCTCAAGCGTCCGCTAAGCTTGTGGATGAGCGTGACCACCTTGTTATTGATACCAGTACTATCTTATCTTTGCTCCCACTTTACGTAGAAAAAGCACGCTGTGAAGAAGATAAGCTCAACGTGGTCACCAACAGTATTGACGTACTAATCGCTGCTGAAAAAAGTGAATCAATGGACGTCCATTTCTTAGGTGGACACTTTGACCCCTACGCCAGAGCGATCTTGGGTGCACAAGCAGAACAGCAAATGAAGCAATATCATGTGAATAAGGCGTTTATTGGTGTGTGCGCGTTGTCATCCCGAGGGTTGACGACAAATAATGAGCTAGAAGCAACCATGAAACAAATCATGATAGAGCAAGCTCAACAAGTCATTGTCGTTTGTGAATCCCGCAAAATTGGAAGCGATAATTTTCACCATGTATGTGATTTGTCAAAGATCGACATCGTTATTACCGATCATGCTCCTCAATCAGATTTTCAACAACTTCTCGACCACAATGATATTGAATGTATTGTTGTTTCACCGAAATAAGGAACCTTAGTATGGCTTACTATCCCGTAAAGACCGCCGTGATTGGTTACGGATATTCAGCAAAAACTTTCCATTTACCCTTCATTAAAGCACTGCCAAACTTGACGTTGAGCGCAATAAGTTCTCGTCAACAGGAAGCGGTCCAAAATGATTGGCCAGATGCTCAGTGGTTTGCTGATGCCAATACTTTACTCGATGACAGTGACGCTGAGCTTGTGATCATCACTGCGCCAAATGACGTGCACTACGAGCTCGCAAAGCGCGCGTTGAACAATGGGAAACATGTCATTGTCGAAAAACCGTTTGTAACGCGCATAGAAGATGGGAATGAGTTGATCGCCTTAGCAGAAGAAAAAGGATTGGTTCTGAGCGTTTTTCATAATAGGCGTTGGGATGGAGATTTTCTCACCGTTAAATCGCTTATCGAACAAGGTAAGTTAGGTGATGTGAGGCTGTTTGAGTCGCACTTTGATCGCTACCGTCCTGAAGTTCGTCAACGCTGGCGAGAGCAGGCTCAAGATGGCGGTGGTATTTTATTCGATCTTGCTCCCCATCTTCTCGATCAGGCCTTGGTGTTATTTGGTTTGCCAGATGCGATAGACGCACAGTGTCGAATGATGCGTCCGGGCGCGACGACGATTGATTACTACAACTTAGTGCTTCATTACCCAGACCATATTGTGCATTTACATTCAAACTTATACAGCCCAGAACCAAACCTGCGTTATAAAGTATTGGGTACTGAGGCTAAATATGAAAAATACGGATTAGATCCTCAAGAAGGCTACTTAAAAGAAGGCCGATTACCGGAAAACGATGCTTGGTCGGAAGAGGACGAGGCGTTATACGGTGTCCGCTACGACGAAGACGGTGCGCAAACTATCAAAACGGAGAGAGGTGCGTATCAAGCTTATTTTGTTGGTGTAGCAGATGCCATTCGTTTGGGTACTGATAACCCGGTTCCTGCCGTTCAAGCAGTACAGAATATCGCTCTGATTGAGATGGCATTGGAAAGCAGTAAAACGGGTAAAACGATTCAGGTGAAATCATGAGCTTAACGCTTGAGCTCGTCGCTCAACAAGAGCATGAGCTTCAATTGAAAGAGTTTAACCATCAAGTTGCGTGGTCTATTGGTTTGGCTTTAAAAGAAGCGGCGGAAGCCTGTGACGCGGCTGTGGCTATTGAGGTCTACGGTTTTGGACAAACGCTATTTCAATACGCGATGACAGGAACGTGCGCTGACCATTTGGATTGGGTTCGTAGAAAGCGAAATTCAGTATTGAGATATGGTCACAGCTCTTACTACCTCTCGCTGTACAATAAGCAAAAGCAGCGTGATTTTGAAAATCAGCCACATCTCGATGCGCGTGAGTATTGTGCTCATGGCGGCGCGTTCCCAATTCGAATCTTGGGTTCTGGTTTAGTTGGGGTTGTGACGGTATCGGGTTTACCGCAGTTAGATGATCATCAGCTTGTTGTCGATGTATTAAAGACAATGGTAATGACCAGCACAGAGCTTGCTTAAAGTTGTTCGATATTACAGTGGCACGGCATTTATTTTGTGTCACTGAATTCTCTTATTAGCTCATTTTGCGTCCTATTATGTGAGAAAATATTTAATATTGCTCCCAACTTCCTACCTGAAAATTAAATCGATTTCATATAACCTATACGCTCATTCATACAAAAAGCCATCGAAGCTGGCAGTTGGCAAATGTCCTTTAGAAGAAAAGAAAAACTTAATCTTAGAAACCTTATTGTAATCCTGTGTGTTTTCAGTGTGCTTGTCACTTTGATCAATGCGTTTTATTCGATCTATCGAGTGCAACGAGATCTCATCATCAATAACACGTTAGAGTCCAACCGCGTTTATGCGCAAAAAATGTCAGAAATGACGGACTCTTTCATAGAAAGCTCAATGTCGCAGCTAAAATACAGTGCGAACTTGCTAAAAGATAAGATGCACGATGCTCAGTTTCTTGACGAAGAGGCGGAAAGGCTGAGAAAGCAAACCAAATCATTCAACTCTGTGGTTGTCGTTAATGCGAAAGGTGTCATTATTTCTGTATCACCAGAGACACTTCAGGTTAAAGGTGTAAAGCTCGTTGGTGAAAGAAAACGTCAATCTTTAAATGCTCAAGCGCCCGTTGTCACTGAACCATTCATCTCACCCGCAGGAAATTATCTGTTAACGATCTCATACCCTATATTTTCTCAGTCCAATGAATATTTAGGCTATATCGGCGGTACTATCTATTTAGAGAAGGACAATATTCTTGCGGAATTACTTAGCCAGCATGCTTACAAAGATGGCTCTTTCCTTTACGTTGTGGACGAAAGCAATACGCTGATCTACCACCCAGATAAATCGCGGGTTGGCGAAGTGATCAACGATAATATGGCAATTAACGCCGTGACAATGGGTCAGCGTGGTAACAAAGAAATTGTGAACTCTCGTGGTGTTGAAATGCTAGCAGGGTATGCACCAGTTGAATCATCAGGGTGGGGAATTGTCGCTCAGCGCCCGAAATCAATGACGTTAATGGTGCTAGATGAGCAGATGTGGAGTGTTTTTTTCAAATCGATTCCAATTGGTTTATTAACTCTGCTGTTGATCTGGTTCTTCTCTCTACTTATTTCAAGACCATTATGGCAACTGGCTGGCGCTGTTCGAGGAGTGGAAGAACACTCTTCATCCATCGATGATTTGAAGCTGGTTAAGTCTTGGTATTTTGAGGCTTCACATTTGAAGCTCAGTTTCCTCAAAGCGTTTGGTATCGTCTCAAAAACCATTGATAAGCTGCAACTGGATACGCTAACAGACGCGATGACTGGGTTGTTAAATCGACGCGGCTTAGACAAAGTTCTAGGCTTGTTTAAGCAAGAAAACACCGCTTTTTCTATTTTAGCTTTGGATATTGATCACTTTAAGAGCGTCAATGATAACTATGGTCATGATGTGGGTGACAATCTACTCAAAGAATTCGCTCAGTTGATGAAAGAGCAGGCCCGAGCGAATGATCATCTTTGCCGTTCCGGTGGGGAAGAGTTCATGATGTTCCTTGAAGAGACGGATGTTCATCACGCGGTTGATGTCGCTGAGCGGATTAGGCATGACGTAGAAAAACACGATTTCCTGGTCGTTGGTAAGGTAACGGTATCACTTGGTGTTTCTCACTGGAAAGGCAACGATATGCCAATTGAAGCGGTAATGAAAGACGCTGACAACGCTCTGTATAAAGCAAAGCGCAACGGAAGAAACAGAACCGAGTTGGGTGAAGACGCACAATAGGTATAGTGCTATGCGCTGAACGTAAAACGCGCCAGTTACCAAGCTTTTGTTCTATTCGTTGGCGTAGCCGCTACCAATTGCTCTAAATGGCAAGTCGAGTTCTAACTCTGGAATTTGCTTGCCCACCCAAGCCGGGAATGTGTTGCTATTTGGTCCTGGAAACAACGTGTATTCTTCAGCCCAAGGGTATTGGTTGATAACACTTTGTATTTTCGGGATAAGTTTATCGGCTTTTTCACCTTGTATTGAGAGTATTTTTTCTGGCTTCGCACCGTACCAGTAGCGATCTGGTGTGCCCGTTTGGTATTGATACAGAGCGGGTTGTCCACGATTCACGCGCCACCCGACCACTTCATACACGGTATATTCGTTCGCATTTTCAGGCTTTATCGCAAACCAAGTGTGCACCGCAAGCCAGCCTCGCCAACCAAATGCATCTGCGGCATAAAACTCAATTACGGCATGTTTCACATTGGAAGGGTCAGGCGCGATACCGGCAGGTTCTCTGCTTGCGGTACGCCAATCTCCTTGAGTGCATCCACCCATCAAAGCTGCGATTGATATCAAGCCAACTTTTAATAGATGAGTAAAACTGAGAGAGTTTTTCATTGATCGCTCCTAGACCAACCGATGTTGGAAATGCTTTATTGATTTTAGCTATAAAATAGGTGCAAGCCTTATTGTTAAATCTTCCCTTCGTTAAAAAGAAGGGAAGGCTAGCGCCACAATATCGGATCATACGTAATAATGAGGTAAGCAGATTTGTAACATGTGGCATAGACAATATTGTCTCTCTCTATTAACTTGCTTAGTTGCGTATGAAAAAGTAAGAGCTTGTACGTATATTGCTTACATTGTTTATTGCTTTTAAATTCAATAAAAACAATTACTTAGGTGTTATTGGTGGCGATTAAATAGGCTGGTTTATCCTCAGATGTATTGTGATATCCCCATTTTTAGCGGAATTTTATCGTACATCCTTTTACTGTATTTAGAGACTTGCGTACACCTGTGGCAC
>NZ_WXWT01000171.1:0-18233 GCF_009904725.1 Vibrio sp. V43_P6S15P86 | reverse complement strand
GTTGTCAATAAGATAGTCGCGAGGCGTACTCAGCTTTCGCAAAGTGGTCGTTTGGTCGGCGATTGGATTGTTGAAAACGCAGAAAAGGCAGCGCTGCTCACTAGCCAAGAACTTGCGGCGCAAGTAAAAGTGAGTCAATCGAGCATTGTGAAATTTACTCAGCGTATTGGCTTTAAAGGCTACAGCGAGTTTAAGTTAGCTCTGAATGAAGAGATTGGCCGTAAGCATGCGATGCAGTCGACACCGTTGCACAGTGATATTTTGGCAGATGATCCTATCGCGGTTATTTCACAGAAACTGGTGAAAGCAAAAACAGATGCTATGTTTCAAACCACCAATGCGCTGTCTTATGAAGCGTGTCACCAAGCGGTGAAATGGTTGAGTGAAGCGCGTCGAGTGCAAGTGGTCGGGATTGGGGGCTCAGCCCTGACCGCGAAGGATTTAAGCTTTAAACTGCTTAAACTCGGTATTACGGCGCTTTCTGAACAAGACAGCCATGTGCAGATTGCTGTTGCCCGCACGCTTTCTCCAGAAGATGTTCAGATCACAATCTCGTTTTCGGGTGAGCGCAAAGAAATTCTCGTCGCGGCAGAAGCGGCAAAAGAGCAGGGCGCGAAGGTGATTGCGTTATCTGCGCCTGGAAGAAGTCGCTTGCGTGGTATTGCCGACATTACGTTTGATACGATTGCCAATGAAACGGAACATCGCAGCTCATCCATTGCTTCGCGCACCGCGCAAAACGTGATCACCGATTTGTTGTTTATTGTTTTGGTTCAACAAAGAGACGACAGTGCCCGTCAGTTGATCAGCGATATCAGTACCGATATCAAGCAGATCCTCACATGATCGCTTGTTCAACAGCGGACTAAAGATCCGGATCGTGCCTCAGCAAAGCAATAAAGGCGGACAGATGCTTTTCAATGGTGAGATCGGCAGAGATCGCAGGTAACTCCAACGTGATGCAAGGTAAATTACGTTCGCTACACCAAGTGCCGAATGAGCCGGGCGTTTCGTAGTCGACATCGTCTACGATTGGCAGTTGGAACTGCTCGCTGAGCCATTTGGCAAGGTCGGAATGTTTGGGATCATCCACAAACGCAAGCGGTTCATGAAATGACACCACAAACTTTGGCTTGCGCAGTTCAATCAAGTTAATTAATGCGCTAACTTCAGGCTCTAGTTGGTTTTTAGTGCCAGTTTTCACCTTTACGTCTCGAACGGGTGTGTGAGAGCTCCATCGATACACGGTGCCATGCTCAGTCCAATTTTGGGTTGGAAACGCGCGATTGAGATCCACTTGGTTTGCATTTGCACGTGTGCCTAGCTGGTTGCCGTCAGGATTCATTGACAGAATCACATCATGTCGTAAGTTTTCAGCAGGCAAGCTTCTTAGCGCACAGGACAAACCTGCAATCGAGGCTGTCTCATCCCCGTGAGTGCCTGCCAAAATCAAACCTCGCGAAGCACTTTCGACTTGTGCCGGAAAATACAGTAATGGCGCACCAAGCACGGATTGACCGTATATTGTTGGCCGAATTAAAAATGCCGCTCTTTCCGTTCTTGGAATTAGACTCACCGTAATCTCCTGATTGATGAAGTAGTATCAATATCTAAGCTAATTACACCTAGCTAAACTGAACCGTTTAAACTCGTCAACGGTTGAAATGTTAATTGTGGCACTTGCTTCACAAGACGCGTTAGGAGAACGAAAAACGATATGGATTTTAAAAAACATTCAACGGCGTTGCTGATTTCCTCTTTATTCACCCCTTTTCTTGCTACATCAGTTGCTGCGGAGACCTTACCTAAAGGCATTCAACTTGCCGCAGAACAGCATTTAGTACGTGCGAATGACGCAGAGGCGGCGACGCTTGACCCTGCGAAA
Source organism: Vibrio sp. V43_P6S15P86 (assembly GCF_009904725.1). Lineage (NCBI taxonomy): Bacteria > Pseudomonadati > Pseudomonadota > Gammaproteobacteria > Vibrionales > Vibrionaceae > Vibrio > Vibrio sp. V43_P6S15P86. Next base: position 16,348 of record NZ_WXWT01000171.1, on the reverse strand, counting down.
GCCGAAGGTCTGCCAGAAATGCATGTGATTCGTGACTTATTTGAAGGGCTTGTGATTCAAGATCGTGACGGAAACATCATTCCCGGTGTGGCAGAATCATGGGAAACCAACGACAACCAAACCTTTACTTTTCACTTGCGCAAAGAAGCGAAATGGTCGAATGGCGAGCCTGTGACGGCGGAGGATTTTGTCTATTCACTGCGCCGAGCGGTAGATCCGAAAACCGCTTCTCCAAATGTTTGGTATCTCAAACTCACCAAGATCAAAAACATCGCCGATGTAGCAGAGGGCAAAAAGCCTTTGGACGAGCTCGGTATCAAGGCGGTGGATAAATACACCCTACGTTTTGAGTTGGACAGTCAAGTTCCGTACTTTGTTGCCATGACTGGGCACACGTCCATGATGCCAGTGCATCAAGCGACAGTGGAAAACCGCGACAAGCCGTGGAGCGATCCAGACCAATTTGTTGGCAATGGTGCATTCACATTGGATAAGTGGGTCGTGAATGAGCGCATTGAACTGGTTAAGAGTCCAAATTACTGGGACAGCGCAGATACGCATTTAAACAAAGTGACTTACATTCCGTTTGAAAACCAAAACGCGTCAATCAATCGTTATGCGGCAGGAGAGCTGGATATCACGTCAGATGTGCCGACTCATATGGCGCAGAAGCTTAAACAAGATTACAAGCAGGCTTACACGGTGGTGCCATTACTGTGCACGTATTACTACGCGTTCAATACCACTCGTCCGCCATTTGATGATGCGCGAGTGCGTCAAGCGGTGTCGTACTCCATCATGCGTGATGTGATTACGAATGGTGTCACGCAAGTGGGCAACCTTCCTGCGTATACCTTTGCGCATCAGTACACTGCCGGTTTTGATGCGACGCCCCCTGAGTATAGTAAGTGGAGTCAGCAACAACGTGACGAGAAAGCGCGTCAGTTGTTAAAAGAAGCGGGTTACAGCAAAGACAAGCCGCTCGATTTTAAATTGCTGTACAACACCAGTGAGGCAAACAAATCGATCGCCGTTGCAATAGCCTCGATGCTACACAAGAATCTCGGTGCAAACGTGGAGTTAGAAAACCAAGAGTGGAAGTCGTACTTAGTGGCGCGTAAACAAGGCAATTTCGATGTGATGCGTGCTTCCTGGTGCGGTGATTACAATGAAGCGTCTACTTTCCTGAGCTTACTTCGCTCAGGTTCTTCGGGTAACTTTGCACGTTACAGCAATGCAGCGTACGACAACGCGATGAACAGTGCATTGGCTGCAACCGATGAGAAAGCGCGCCAAGGATTTTACGACCAAGCTGAACGGTTGCTGGCGACAGATATGCCTATCGCGCCAATCTATTACTACATGCAAGCACGTTTGGTTCGCCCTACGGTTGGCGGTTTTGCCAAAAACAACGTAGAAGGGCGCATCTACTCGAAAGACCTCTACATCAAGAAGTAGCGCTCAAAACAAGCGATAAATACGAAGCCCCTAAGATGTGTCTTAAGGGGCTTCTTTTTATTGTTAGCGAGCGGAGAGCTTGTCCACTAGCATTGCGACTCGTTTGCCAAGATACTCCGCCGTTGCAACATCAGAGGTATGCAGCCGACCATCTTCATCACCTTGTGCAACAATACCACCTTGCACACCGTAGCGATTCAGGTTTTGCTCACCAGAATTGCTGATCTTGTCCAACCCGACCCACATCATGCCGTGTTGGTTAGCGAGTGTTTGTAGATATTGTAATGTGCAAGATTGGTCGCCATTCATTGCCCCACCACTGGTAAAGCCAGCCGCGATTTTGCTCGCCCATTTTTGGTAATACCAAGATTCACTGCTTGCATCTGCAAATGCTTTAAACTGCGCTGCTACACCGCCCATATAGGTCGGTGAGCCAAAGATAATCGCATCACACTCAGCAAGTTCATCCATTAGTTTAGGGTTCACAAAACGTCCCTCAATAATCTCACTGCCTTCAATTCGGTGAGAGAGGATTTCACATTCATCTTGCTGCTTAATGCCTTGTTGTTCAACGCCTGAGGCAATCGCGCGAGCAAGCTGACCAGTAACGTCGGTTTGTGTGAAGTAAATGATCGCAATTTTGGACATGAAAGATCCCTTCTTTTTCTGTTTTATGTGCAATGTTGAGCATGCTAAAACCTCAAGCTTGGTTGAGGTCAACACTAAAACTTAAAAAGAAGTGCATTAAAAAAGCCGATGTAGATACATCGGCTTTTTAGTGGGTTATTTCTTTCTGCGAGTATAAATCCGAGATTTTGCTTTACTTGGCTCTGGCTTGTTTTTCGCCAGCTTTAGCACTGCTTTTTGCAAAATCTGGTTGTTTGGGTAAGTGATCAAGTTACCGTTATCGTGCTTAATTAACACGTGAAACATACTGATTTCTTGAATCTCGCCGCTGATGTCTTCGTCTTTGTCTACGACTTTAATGCGATCGCCCACTCGGTATGGGAAGACAAAAAAGATCAAAAAGCTGGCAGTGATGTTGCTCAGAATTGACCACTGCGCAATAAACGCCACACCCAATACGGCGAAAATGGACGATAGGAACAATGACACATCGCCATAGCCAATCCCGGTGATAATGGCAAAAACAGACGCGGTTAAAAATAAAAGCACGACGTTAAAACAACGCTGAATAAAACTCAGGCGGGCCTTTTTTACACCTTTTGAGGTCGCTAAGTTTAAAATGGCTCGATTGACGATTCTCTTCAGAATGCGATAAGCAATCAGGACAATAATGCCCATTAAGACTTTGTACCCGAGAGAGCCAGCGGTGAAATACTGGCTCACTTGATCTAGATGGATCCAATCATTCATTTCTTCAACTCGACGATATTAAGAAAACCGCTGTTATAGCTGATTTTCTGATGTAAGTAATCACAAATTTTCTCTCTCCATTTTTCGTCTCTCTACCTAGGAATTTCTCCCTAGAACCTACGGAGAGTTGTAGAGTTTTATCTATAGTGTGCAGAGCTTTGCTTCTGTTTGCGCTCACCGCATATATTCAACCAAAGTTGATGCGGTTTTAAAGTGTTTAATGTTTGAGCTGTATCTCATATCCGGTATTGTATGAGGCTAGGAGCGTATAAACGTGCTGAATATGATTTTTGTCCTGATAACCTAAGACGTGTTGAGTGAAATGGCTTGCTAGGATATCTATCAAATGGAAGAAGATGAAAAGGCGATTATGATGTTGGTCGTGATTGTGGGGCTAGTGCTCGTTTGGATAGCGCTTGAAGAGCTTAACTATCTTGGATTCTCAATAAAATAAGCCCCGTTAAACATGAGTGTAAACGGGGCCTTTCTCTTTTGTAAATGCTAATTTCGGTTAGCTAACCGCACGTACTTTGCCTTGCTTCAAGTCATTCAGTACTTGCGCTTTAGGACCATCAGCAATGATGCTGCCTTTCTCCATCACAATCACTCGATCAACAATGTCGAGCATCGACGTTTTATGCGTAATCAGTATCAATGTTTCGCTCGGTTTGAGCTGAGATAGCTGGTGCTTAATATGCATTTCAGAGCGGTTATCCATCGCGCTGGTCGGTTCATCCATGAGTAGGACGGGAGGACGGCCCAAAAATGCACGAGCGATCGTGACGGCTTGACGTTGACCACCAGAAAGCATCGCACCACCTTCACCTACTTGACGTTCTAAACCAGCTGGATCCGATTGTGTAAATGCGGTCACGCCTGCACGGTTTGCTGCATCAAGCACGTCTCGGTCATCGGTTAGTGGACGACCTAAGGTTATATTGTCGCGAATCGAACCGAAGAATAGATTCGAATCTTGAGGCACACAGCCGATGTTACGTCGAACATCAACGTGGTGAAGCTGTGCGATATCAGTATCATCGATACGTACGTGTCCCTCTGTTGGCTTATACAAGCCCATAATCAATCGCTCTAACGTTGTCTTACCCGAACCAATCCGACCGATTATAGCAACTTTTTCTCCAGGATTTATCGTGAGAGAAATGTTACGTATAGACGCGACAGGAGAGTCTGGGTAATGAAACGTTACGCGATCAATTTCAATCTTACCTTGGATGATTGGGCGATGGATGTAGCGTTTCCCTTCTTCTTGCTCGTCCGGCATTTCCATGACTTGATTGATAATCGTCATAGAAGACTTCGCTTGGTTGTAGCGCGTTGAGAGCAAAGACAACTGAACCAAAGGCCCTATGGCGCGACCACTCAACATGGTTGCGGCGATTAAGCCACCCATAGTGAGCTCGCCCTCTGCAATCAGATAAACGCCGAGAATGATCATCCCAACGTTACTACTTTGTTGCACGAAGCCTGCCGCATTCTGGATGCTGTCGGTAATGCGGCGGCTTTTGATGTTCCAGTTCGCCATGTGCGCCACCGCTTCTTCCCAACGGTATTGGAATTGGCTTTGCGCGCTGAGCATTTTTACGGTTTCTAGCCCCGCTAGACTCTCAATTAAGTTGGCGTATTTTTGCGATGCTAAGCGTGACCCTTCCTCTATAGAGCGACGCAGCGGTCCTTGAATCAGCAGTGAATGAACAATCAAAATGACCACGCCGACCATTGGGACATATACAAGATCGCCAGCCATTAGCCATATAATCACTAAGAAAAGAATGGCAAAAGGCAGGTCAATTAGGGCACTGACGGTTGCAGACGTGAAGAATTCTCGAATAGATTCAAACTCTTGAAGATGGCGAGCGAATGCGCCGACCGAAGGCGGCTTGGACTCCATTCGGATGCCCATCACTTTGCTGAACAGTTTGGAGGAAATCAGAATGTCAGACTTCTTTCCTGCGACATCAATAAAGTAGTTTCTCAACGATTTGAGTATGAAATCGAATAGAAAGACAACAAATATGCCGCTTGCCAATACCCATAAGGTTTCAAACGCGAGATTCGGTACCACTTTGTCGTACACCAAACGAGTGAACAGCGGGGCGGCAACGGCAAAGAGGTTGATGAGAAGTGAGGCGATTAAAACATCGCGGTAGATACGTTTTGACTGCCACAAGGTTGACCAAAACCAGTGACCTTCGTTGGTTTTGAGCACTTCGGGAGAGCGCTCATCGAAACGGAATTGCTTTTTAACTAAAAAGTAGCGACCAGTGTACTGCTCAAGTAGGTCTTCCAATGGAATGGAGATTGGCACCATTCCACTTTCTAAGGTGGTGACTTCGGCTTCGCGTGTCTCCGCGTTAATGCTGTTGAGAACGCATGAGTCACCGCCTTTAAGAACTAAGATTGCCGGCAGAATCAGGCTGGAGATGTTCTCCAGCTCTGCACGGTTTTCCTTGGCAACCAATCCGGCCCTTTCCGCTGCTCTTGGTAGCAAAAATGGAGTTAGCTTGCCGTCTGAAAGCGGAAGGCCATTGACCAGCGCTTCTGGCGAGTTAGCTAACCCATAGTAACGGCTAACGTAGATGAGCGAATTCAGTAAAGGGTCTTTCATCTGTGGTAAACCTTTTTATTCCTTGTCGACGATGAATCCTTGGAATACCTCAACAAAATGCTCGGTGAGAAAGTCCAACTGGATTTGAGTTTCAATACGCGACGCGATAGTCGTAATGCCTAGGTTATGAGCAGTACGAGAAATCGACGTTAGCGTGAATTTCTGTTTTTCGTCGTGTAAGTTGTGTGTGAATAGGTAATCGAGCTTCACATAGTTAGGGCGGAACTCTTGGATGTACTCCAATGACTGGAAGTTACGTCCATAGTTATCTACGCCAAACTCAGCCCCGGATTGGCGAATGGCATTACATAACAGCGCCGTGTGGTGAGGCTGATCAATAAAACACTCCTCTGGAATTTCAAAGTGTAGCTTAGAGGCCACTTTTGCGTGTTTTTCTAACATGCTGGTGGTCCAGCGAATGAACGATGGCTGAGACAAGCTGCTTTGCGCAATATTGATCGCGACAGGATCGGTTAGCTCGCCACTTTCTAGCATCTTAATCATCGACTCAATAACGTATTGGTCGAAAATATTGGTGGCGTCTAACTGCTCTAGTGCGAACAAATATTGGTTGGCACGGAACGTTTCGCCCTCTTTTTCGATGCTTGAGAACACTTCGTTATGGAACACTTTACCCCAAGTGTTCTTCGCTGCTTGGAAGCGGAATTTAACCCAATCGCTATGAATCGCTTCTTCAACCAGCGCTTTCCACTGCTGTTTACCCATTAAGTTAGAAGGTGTGTCACTGCCGATAAAGCCGTAAGCTTTGTCTGGTTGAGCTTTGGCTTTCGAGAGCGCATTATCCACCATAGATAAGATTTCAGAGCGCGTTTTTTGGTCTTTACTATGCGCAACACCTAAGGCTGCTTTTGGTTTGGCTAGACCTGTTGGATCAGTGTTCAACCCGTTAACGCAGTTCACGATGCTGTCCGCCAAAATGCGTAGTTCGCTTTCATCCATGTGTGGGAAAAGCAGGCCAAACTCATCACTAGACAGGCGTGCAATGGTAGCTCCCGGCACATCAATGGTATTTTTCAGACGTTGAGACAACTCTTTTACGTGGGCATCGGCGCGTTGGTAGTCTTTTGTCTCGTAAATGTCACCAATGTATTCTGCATGGAGTAGCGCGATACCCCCTTGCGTTTGCTCTGCCAACCATTGGTCTATTTGGTTGATGTAGAACGAGCGATTACCCAGTTTGGATATAGGGTCGAGGTAAGCTTGAGCACGCAGTCGTTGTGCCTCTTTCGCTTGCTCTTTGAATGACAGCTCAATTTGAGCAGACATCATGTTAATGCCATCTACCACCGCGATCAGATCTTTAGTTCTTGGACGAGCAAGTGGTTCACCAAATTGGTTATTAGCGATTTCATGCATTTTTTTCACGATGGCCGCTAATGGTTTTAGTGAGCGACGGAGGATGTACGAAATCGCAATTAAACCAGCCAGGAAAATGACACTGAATGCAGATAACAAACCAATAAAGCCTTGCCAGAGCTGCTCGTAAGCTGCTCCTGGGTGGCTAATGATTTCCACTTCAGCAAGTTGCATCCAACCACTGGTTACTACGCGTTTATCGTGAATGGCTTTGAATAGATTCATGTCGATAAACCATTGTGGCACCATACTTGGTTTAACCGGGTAAGTGCGCACGATTTGGTAGTCAGAATCTAAAGCGGTAAGGCGAACAACCGAGTAGGTGCTGCCGTCAAACAGAGCATTAATCACGGATTCTACCGCGACTTTATCTTTGTCTTTAAGGTAAGGAGCCAATGCCAAACCTACGGTGTTAATGGTGTTGTTGACCTCTGAACGTTGCTGTTGTTCCAAGCTGTCTCGAGTCGTGTTGAATTGGATTACGAATACTGATGCCAACAAGAGTATAAAGACCGTAACCATTCCCACTACAAGCTTCTTATATAGGGTCATGTTTCTCACTCGTCATAGTTAATTTTAGGTTTATTTAACTGCAACTTACGTTCGCGCGAGCGTAAGTCATTCCAAAGGCTCAACCGTGATGCTTTCCCTGCCAGCTCTCCAGTGCTAGCAGAAGACTTCATCAACCACAGGTTTGTACCATTAAAACTGTATATCGGTAGCAAGTCGCTACGTTTAGAGGCTCGGACAATATCAGGGTTGATATTGTCGAGAATGAGCGGCTCAGAGCTTGGGGTTGGGTAGTAAGCTAATACCATGTGAAACTGATTCAGTTCGATGGCTTTTACGTAGATCAAACGCATCTTAGAATCTGGTATTCCTAGCTCGAGTAACGAGAAGTACTTGGCGATGGTGAAATCCTCACAATCCCCTGCATTACTCCCTAAAAATTCGAGTGGCGTAGCCCAATAATCTGTCTTTCCCCACAGTTTTATGTCGTCAACAAAATACAGCTGGTTAAAAAAGTCGTTGACGCCAGCGAGCTGTTCATGTGTCTCTAATTGTTTAAATAAGTCGAGGTTTTTTCGCCATGTATTTACGCGCAATCCCGCACGTTCGCCGTACACCGCTGTGACCGTATTGACCCATTGTTGTTCTTTACTGCTTAACGCACCAATTTGGAACGAAAAACAACTTAAACTGATTAATAATGTAACTTTACGCTTCAAATTGGATCGCATATTCGACTCATATCACAAGTATACTCTTCTAAAGGGTTCGTCAGTGAGAAACAAGTGCTTTTTATTTAATCACTTATCGCTCAATACTCGCCGTTGTGAGTACCTTGGTGTGATTTACTCCTTCAAGGCGTTCGTTTTGGCACTTAAAATCGGTTTAAGTAGATATTCCAAAACGGTTCGCTTCCCTGTGATGATATCGACCGATGCCGTCATTCCTGGAATGATTGGTAAATCTGCATCTTGACCAAAATTCGTTTTATCGGTGCGGACACGAACGATGTAAAAGCTATTTCCTTCTTCATCTTGGGTTGTATCTGCGCTGATGTGCTCCAATTCACCCTCTAAGCCGCCGTACTTAGTGAAGTCGTAAGCCGTAAACTTCACGATGGCGTGTAGGTCTGGGCGCAAAAATGCAATGTCTTTTGGCGCAATTTTCGCTTCTACTAATAACGTATCTTCAGTTGGTACAATTTCGACGATATCCATGCCTGGCTGGATAACACCCCCAACGGTGTTGATGTTCAGCGTTTTGATTTTGCCTGTTACTGGCGAGTTCACAACGGTTCGATTAACTCTATCTTCTAAACCCACTGCTGATTCAACCAAAGCAGATAACTGGTCTTGGGCGCTGTTGAGTTTCTCTTGCTGTTCAGAGCGGAATTTGAGCGCAACATCGATGCGATTAAGCATGGATTCTCGAATCGCTGACTTTAATACCGGGATTTTGAGCTCACTGGAAGTCATTTCGCGGCGGGTGTCGTTGACTTGGCGTTGTAACTTGAGTAATTCAATACGAGGCACAACACCTTCATCAGCCAACGGTTTGGTGATGTCTAATTCTTTCTTCGCATATTGATAGCTTTGACGTAAGTTCCTTACTCGCGCTTCAATCTCTACTAAGTCCTGCTGCTTTTGCTGAACTTGTTGGTCAATCACCGAAAGTTGGTTGCGTAAATTGTCTAAATCTTCGCGGTATTCAGCTTTCTGGCGCTGAGTGAGTTTCGGTTGAGTTTCTTCTAAAGTTGGTGGAAAGGTCAGTTTGCCATAATCGAGTACTACGCTTTGGCGCCAGTTTTCCGTTTCAAAATCACGATTCACGGCAACACTGTTGATTGAAGCTGAGAGTTGCAGCACAGACGCAGTTAGGTTGGCAACTTGTTGTTCACGCTCACGAAAATCAGAGCGAAAGCGAGTGTCATCGATAAGAAGCAACTGCTGACCTTTTTCAACCAACTGACCTTCTTTGACTAAAATTTCTTTGACTAAGCCACCTTCTAAGTTTTGGACAACTTGAATCTGTGAAGAAGGAATGACTTTTCCCTGACCAACAGTGACTTGGTCGATTTCAGCCCAAGATGCCCAGCCTATTGCAGCAATAAAAAACAACACCATCACCCAGAGCATCAAACGTGCGCTGTTGGGGGTGTTGAGGAGCAATGCTGCAGTTTTGTCGTCAACAAAATCCAACTCTTCATTGTTGAGTTTGTTGTAGTTATCTCGGCTCATCACAGTCCCTGCTTATATAAATGCTGATTATCTTTTTGATCTTATTATTATTAACCGATCATGTCAGTATGCTCGGCGAATAAAAATATGAGACGAAGACCATTCTCTCTCCGAATGAGCGTTTTCAATGCTTCTCTAGCAAAAGAAAAGTGGAGATACCGTCAGAGTATGGCTATTGCGCCTTGAACTTGGTTTTATCCAACTGATGTTTTTTTAGTTTGTCGTACAAGGTTTTGCGTGATACCTGTAATTCTAGTTGAACCTCTTTGAGTCTGCCGCGATGTCTTTGCAATGCATCGAATAACAAGCAATATTCAAAGTATTCTGTGCGCTGAGTCATACTCTGAATTTCAAGACTTTTCTCACTGTTCCAATCTTCCATTCTAAAAGTATCTGGCTTGAGGGCACGAAGTTCAGCAAATTGGCGTAGCTGCTTAACGTTTTCTGGCCATTCGAGACTGGTGAGGTGTTTGACCTCTTCTAGGCTGATATGTGGCGGCTGTAACTGATATCGACTCGCTGTGTGGCGCACAAAATGCTTGTATAAAGGCCCTATATCTTCCTTTCTTTCATCGAGCGTCGGTAAGTGAATTAGAGTCGCCAGGGATTTTAGAGGTGGCTCGGCTTGGGTGGTCGCGCCAAAAACACGTTCAAGTTTTGGGTGCTTGAACAAGTATTCCCATTGCTCAAATGATACATGCTCTGCGCTATGTAAGTACAAACTGCAGTGGCGTTTTCCTTCACTTAAGCGGTGTATGGCTTTGTCGAGCGCTTCTAATGAAAGCTCATAGAGGTCTTCACCAGAAGCGGCGATTAGCTCACTATCCGGTGTTGCATGTATGTCGTGGGCAAATTGTGCGGCGAGCCGGCGACCTGTACCATCTTGACCTACAAAAATGAGCGGCTGGCTTGTAGGCGCACTGATCAAGGCGCGACGAATACTAACCATGGCCTTACTGTGACCAATCATTTTCGGACCAACATGAGTTTGCATGTCGAGCTCTTTCTTAAGCCAGATGTTTTCTTGCAACAAGTTCAGTTTATCGCTGGCATTGTTGAGCGATTTCATGAGCTGTTCCGTTGAAAACGGTTTTTCTAGAAAGTCGTACGCGCCGCTTTTCATCGCATCTACCGCGGTTTTCACATCTCCATGTCCAGTAAGTACGATGAATTGAAAGTGATCGTTTTTGCTTCGCAAAGTTCGCATAAACTCCAAGCCATCCATCACGGGCATATGGATATCGGTAATGATAATCGCAGGCGTATTTGAGTCGATTACGCGTAAGGCTTCTACTGCGTTTGGTAAGCAGGTGACGTCTATCCCTTCAATCAGCAGGGCTTGAGACACGGCATCACGAATGTGTGGTTCGTCATCAACAAAGAAAACTGGGTTATTCATGGTCGTTTTCCACTTCTGGGGTACGTTTATTCTGATTGACTATTGGTAGCGTCACGATAAAGGTCATCCCTCCTGCTTGTTGTTCTGTGTTCTGATGTTTATAGGCACAGAGGGAGCCGTGATAGCTCTCTATAATCCGCTTGGAGATTGTTAAACCTAATCCAAGACCCTCCGGCTTAGTCGTAAAAAATGGGTCGAACACTTTTGCTAGGGCTTCGTCTGACATCCCTGGCCCGTTATCGGAAACAAGAATGTCGCAACTGTCATCATGACACTGAACAGCAATGGATATTTGCGGATCGATACAGTGGTTTTCCATCGCTTGTGCGGCGTTGTGGAAGAGGTTTATCAGCACTTGTTCTAATTCAACGCTGTGAATGGCCAGCTTCACATCATAGTCGATGGCCGGAACTTTTAGTGTTACTCCTTGCTTAATAAGCTTGTTGCTCAAAATGCTGGTGGCAGTATGTACCGCGTCGTGCAGTACTGAGATTTCATTGTGTGAATCGTGCGTGGCTTTCCGAGTAAAGACTTTTAAGCGGGCAATGACTTCCGAAATGGTGTCATTGAGTGTCAGCATTTTGCCCAAATTGTCGGCGACCATTGGGTATTTTTCCATTGCCAACAAACGCTGCGAGTTTTCGGTATAGGTTCTTAGTGCGGAAAGTGGCTGATTTATCTCATGATTAATACTGGCAGACAGCTCGCCCAACAGTGCCAATTTCGCGGCTTGAGTCAGTTCTTGTTGTGTTTGTTTAAGCTCTTGTTGGCTTTGCTCATATTGTCGGATGGTCTGTTGTAGCTTTTGGTTGGCCTCACTCAACACTAAGGTTCGTTGCACCACTTTTTCTTCTAGGCTCACATTAAGGTCGGCTAGGCGTGCCTTGTTCACGAGTGTTTGGAACCACGCCAACGCAATCAGCGCAATGAGCGCATATAGAATCAGAAAGACGACATCAGCCTGTAAAACGGCGGCAAGGACGGTGTTGTGGTTTATCAAGGCAACGACGCGAAATCCTTTATCCAATAAATGTGTCGCGTATGCGAGGTAATTGGGTGAGAGGAGCAATTGATTATCAGCAAACTCGCTGACGCCACTTTGCGCGGTAAGCTCACCAAAATACTCTGGTAAGGTATCGCCATACTGACGCGTTTCGGTAAGCTCGTTTATCGCACTCGGTGACAGCGGGAAAAGTGCACGATAGCGCCAGTTAGGCAAATTGCTCATAAACACGACATTGTGTTTATCCGTGATGAGTACGTCCGTCGTGGTTTGCGAAAGACGCTGTTCCAACTGCTCCAAATTCACTTTTACCGTGATCACGCCAACGACCTCATCATTTACCCAAAGCGGAGATGAGAAGAAGTACCCACGTTTATTTGAACGAACGCCTAACCCGACATATTGAGCAGGTTCACCGCGTCGCGCATTTTTAAAATAGGGACGATAGCTAAAGCTGGAACCAACAAACGTATCTTCTTGCTGAAAGTTACTTGAGGCAATGACCAACCCTGTGCGGTCATGAACGTAAATCGTATCGGCCAAACTTTGTTTCAACCAATCTGCTAACAATAGGTTGAGCTCGTGAGAGGGCGCTCCGCGTTCTACAGCTTTGAGTAATCTCGGATCGTGACTTAATAGGTTTGGTATCTGTTCAAACTTTGCCAGCTCGTAGTCGACTTCTTGCGACACTTGCGCTGCTTGTCTCTCTAGCTTTTGTTGCCACTGATCATGTTGGTATTGAGTTGCGTAATGATGAGTAAGCGCAAGCCCTGAAATGCCAACGGCACACAGTAGCAATAGAAAATGGCGTAGGGCTTTAGGGTTGAGTAAGTTCACGATCAGCTCACTGGTTTTTTGTGTCATGGTATCAAATGACACACTGTGATGCTGTGAGCGGCAACGATAACAAGCACAATGATGTCCTTGTATTTCCTCAGTATCGGGAGCACAATCGACAAAAACGAGTGAAGGAGTAGAGATGGAACTTGCTGATATTCGTCGTGAGTACACCAAAGGTGGGCTACGTCGTAAAGATTTGAAAGCTGATCCTATTGATCAATTTAATCTGTGGCTAGAGCAAGCAGTTGAAGCGGGTTTAACGGATCCGACTGCGATGACAGTTGCAACGGTTGATGAAAATGGCATGCCGTTTCAACGCATTGTTCTATTGAAAAACGTCGACAAAAATGGCTTTGTATTTTACACCAACCTAGGCAGTCGCAAGGCCCAGCAGCTTGAGCATAACAGCAATATTAGTTTGCACTTCCCTTGGCATCCGTTAGAGCGCCAGGTTCATATTACTGGTGTGGCGGAAAAGCTCACCGCAGTAGAAAATATGAAATACTTTACTTCTCGTCCAAAAGAGAGCCAATTAGCCGCAATCGCGAGCAAGCAAAGTAGCCGTATTTCTGCTCGAGGCGTATTAGAAGGTAAGTTTTTAGAGCTAAAACAGAAATTTGCTAAGGGTGAAATACCGGTTCCAACCTTCTGGGGTGGCTTTCGCGTAAAACCACAGAGCATCGAGTTTTGGCAGGGTGGTGAACACCGTCTTCATGACCGCTTTCTTTTCTCCCAACATGACGGAAGTTGGGACATTGACCGTCTAGCGCCATAAACTCTCGTGCCTCATGAATAAACAAACACCGCCCACTTGGGCGGTGTTTTTGTAGGTAGAAAGTGGCGCGAATTATCGCTCTCCATTCAACACTACCGATAATTGATGCTTAAGCAGCGTTTTGGGTACAACAGAGCCGTAGCCTGCTTCCATTGCTTTATCTATTAGTTCGTTCTTGCTGTTCGCTGCAAACTTATTACGTAAGCGTGCGACGTGACCTTCAACGGTTTTTGTTGATATGCCCATGACCTGAGAGATGAATTGTGGCTTCTTGCCGTAGAGCAAGAGGAAAAGCGTTTCTTGCTCGCGACATGTGAGCTTCTCAGGTTTTGGTTGTAAATCAGAGAAACGAAAGATGGATTGCTGATTAGGGTTGGTGCTGATTGCACGACAAACCCAATACCCCACTTCAATCACGGCGGTGTCGGTGAGTTCTCTTCCGTAGAAAATGGTCCCTACGATGTTACCATTGTCATCTCGCCACGGTGTTTTAGTAAAGATATGCGCTCGCCAGCGGCCATCTGGATAAGGATGGATATCAAGAATTTTGAGTGACTCACCAGTTTCGATGACGTGTTTATCTTGGCGTTGAAATTCTTGTGCACATTCAGTGGTTGGGCTTACCATCTCAAAATCAGTTTTACCGACGCACTCCTCGGGCGACGTGTGTCCCAACAGTTCTGCGTATTCCTGATTTACGTAGCGGAATACCGAATCTTTATCTTTGCATCCCCAACAACCTGGTAGCTGTTTAAGGAGGGATTGTTCTATGGTATCGACTGAAATATTCACAAAAGGACTCACTACATACTGCTTTTACCAATACAGAGACGTCCGTGTTGCGTTGTTAATATTGACATTGCCAAGTAGGCAGTCACGTTGCTAGAACACGTTCGTTGATTGGCGCTCAATCCAATTAAGTTCATGGTGTTCGATATTTTCGTCACACAGTGATAAACAACAACGAAATTGAACGAAGAATTTAATTGGGAAAATGGTCTGTTTCATTACAGATATGTGCGCTCACGGATGTCCGCCTGATGTTCGGCTTACAACTCGTATCGTCCTTGATCATGCTTCCTACAACTCAGTTGTAATTTAGTTGGCGTTCATATCACTCATCGAGAGGGAGAACGGTGCCTAAGTCATATGAGAGGGACAGTGAGACAAAAGCTATGATATCAGCTTATGCCATTGTTTTCATTGTTGAGAAGCGAAAAAAAAGCCAGCCTGAAGACGGGCTGGCAACACAAGATATAATCTTGTCGACGTGTAGAAGAGGTTCTAAATTACCTAGCGAGGGTCTGCTAAGTAAGTTAGAGGTATCAATGAGATACCGAGAGCTTTAGATCGTATGCATCTTAAAGCTCGATAACTAATGTATTGAATCAGAGGCATATTAGTAAGGGGGGAAATCCCTCTATGTTGAGCTTAAGAGTGGGTTTCGATCCGTTTCAGGGACGAGTTATCTAATATGGAGCACGGTATTTTACAAAATAACAGATTGTTCGGTAATAAGGATCTTTACATTGATTGATTATGTATACGTAAGGTGTTGCCTATCTATCCGTTTTTGTTAATAAAATTGGTTGCTCACTGACCGTAAATTAACCTCGCATGATCATCGTTCCGGAACTATGATCATGTAAATGAACTTGATCATGCTGATTTGATCTTGTCGATTGAGTTGGGTAAAAGTTGCAACCCAACAAAGAAGGTATATGATGCGAAGACGTAAGCTGACCGTGTAAAGACGACTGTTTAAAATGAGTGACTCAGATAACCAAAAAATCCTTTCATATCAAGAGATTATACTGCCAAAGCCGGCGGAGCTGATCACACTTCCGTCTTATATGGATTGCCACGATCATTCTTATACGCAGATCGTGATTGGTTTAAAAGGGCAAGCCGAATTTGAAGTGCGCGGGCGAGGTAATCTTGTCGGCCCTGGTCAAGGTTGTGTGGTCACCGCATGCTCTGATCATGCTTTCGGTGGCGTCATCAATCAATCGGATATTTTGGTGCTGAATATGCCCAAACCGACAAATGATGATCCTGAAATGCTTCAAAAAATCAATAACCTGGAGAGAGACCATGTCTACTTCCAGTTAGACGGTCAAATTCAGAAGCTGATACAGATGTTGGTTCAGGAAATGCGAAACCATCCGGATGATCTGCTGTTAAGTCGTGCGTGCAACGACACTGTGATTGCACTGATGCAGCGCCATATCTCGGCATTTGAGACTAGCCGAAAAGAGTCACGCTTTGATTTGGAGGCGATTGATCGCTACATCGAGCAGCACCTTAGCCATAAGATCAGTGTGGCTCAGTTAGCGGGACGAGTGTTTCTTGGGGAAAGTCAGTTCCATTGCTTGTTTAAGGAGCAGATGGGGATTACACCTCATCAATATGTTCTCGGAAAGCGTATCGACATGGCTCGTGAATTAATCGAGCAAGGCCACCTTTCTTTAGGGCAAATTGCCGAATTCACTGGTTTCTCAAGCCAGAGTACGTTTACTCATACTTTTACTCGCTTACAGGGAATATCGCCATCCCGCTATAAAAAACAAGTTGGATAACAACGCGTATTTTTAGGTCAAATTAGCAGCAATCAGAACAAAACCATGCAATATGCATGGTTTTTTTGTGTTTTATTCACGTGACCTATCTCTCGTTTTGTTAAATTCTCTGTCCTTTGGTGTGACTGATATGCCACTTGATCCTACATTTTCTCTTAGAACGAGCG
>NZ_WXWT01000262.1:0-18301 GCF_009904725.1 Vibrio sp. V43_P6S15P86 | reverse complement strand
CTTGTAATCACTAATTCCAGCAAAAATTTGAACCGTTTTCTTTACTGGTTATTTTTACAGTTCTTAATGTTAAGCTAGCGTTCTTCAAGTTTTCTAAGGTTTCTCACATTTGAATATCCAACAAGGCTTTCTGCTTACTCGACAGGCACGAGACATCAAAGGTCAAACTCAAATCGAGCTGTGGCTTTCGACAGAAGCAGGTCCTACTCAGTTACTTATTAATGGTGAGAAGCCAGTATTTTTCATCGCTCAGAAACACTCAGAGCAAGCAAAAACACTCGCGCGAGAAAAAAACATACCCGTCGACATCCGCCTTTTGGATCTCAAAACGTTTGAACATACGCCTCTTGCTGCCTGCTATACCAATGTAACCAGAGACGCTCTCGCACTCAAAGACACATTCGCTCAAAAAGATATCACCACGTACGAAAGTGATATTCGCCTCGCCGATCGCTACCTCATGGAGCGTTTTATTAAAGGCAGTATTGAGTTTACAGGCAATGTGACTCGTACCAATGGCTACCAACGCGTCCAGAACGCAAAATGCCGTACGGGGCAATATGAGCCGAAGTTAAACGTTGTCTCGTTAGATCTAGAATGCTCTGAGAAAGGCATTCTTTACTCCATCGGATTAGACAGCGTCATGGATTCCCGCGTTATCATGATCGGAGAACCAGAACCTTCGGAGACACCGATACAATGGGTTAAGGATGAAAAAGCGCTTCTAGAAGCACTCATCGTTTGGTTTAAACAATTCGACCCCGATGTCATTGTCGGTTGGAGTGTCATTGATTTTGACTTTCGTCTGCTACACAAACGAGCAGAATGGCACAACATGAAGCTAATGCTTGGTAGAGCAGACCAAGCCAGCTTTTTCAGAAGTTCATCTCAAAGCCAACAAGGGTTTATTTCCATTCCCGGGCGAGTTGTAATGGACGGTATCGATACGTTAAAAACGGCGACTTATCACTTTCGGTCTTGGTCATTAGAGTCTGTATCTCAAGAACTCTTAGGGGAAGGGAAAGAAATCCACAACGTTCATGACCGCATGGATGAGATCAATCGTATGTACCGCTCCGACAAACCATCGCTGGCTAAATATAATTTACAAGACTGCGTGTTGGTGAACAAGATTTTCAATCACACTCACCTGCTCGACTTTGCAATTGAACGCTCTCGCCTCACTGGTGTAGAACTGGATCGTGTCGGTGGCTCGGTAGCGGCATTCACTAACTTATACATGCCGCAAATACACCGCGCAGGCTATGTTGCCCCGAACCTACACCCAGAAAATTGGATTGCGAGCCCCGGCGGTTACGTGATGGACTCCATCCCTAACCTATATGATTCCGTTTTAGTGTTGGACTTTAAGAGTCTATACCCATCGATTATTCGCTCTTTCTTGATTGATCCTATGGGTTTGGTTGAGGGGTTATTACTCGATATTGGAAAAGAAGATAATCAGGCTGTTCCTGGCTTTCGCGGTGGGCAGTTCCATCGTACGAAACACTTTTTACCAGAAATGATTGAAAAGCTTTGGGCAGCACGTGATGTTGCAAAGAAGAACAATGAAAAAGCTTTTTCTCAGGCAATCAAAATCATCATGAACTCCTTTTATGGCGTACTGGGTTCATCGGGATGTCGTTTCTTTGATACTCGGTTAGCTTCTAGTATTACCATGCGCGGACATGAAATCATGAAGCAAACTAAGGTGCTGATTGAGGAGCAAGGATATCAAGTGATTTACGGCGATACGGATTCCACATTCGTGTCGTTGAATCGACCATACAGTCAAGTAGAAGCCGACGCTGTTGGAAATCAATTAGTTGATTACATCAACTCTTGGTGGCAAGAACATCTGCGCTCTGAGTACAACCTAACATCTATGTTGGAAATTGAATATGAAACCCACTATCGCAGATTCCTTATGCCAACAATTCGTGGCGCAGAAACTGGCTCGAAAAAGCGCTATGCGGGTTTAATCGGTGAAGGAGAGCAAGAGCGGATTGTATTTAAAGGGTTAGAAAGTGCCCGGACTGACTGGACCTCGTTAGCACAGAAATTTCAAAATACGCTCTATAGAATGATTTTTCATGGTGAAGACCCAAGCGACTATGTCCGAAAGATGGTTGAGAAAACCAACAACGGTGAATTTGATGAACAGTTAGTGTATCAAAAGCGACTGCGCAGAAAGCTGCATGAGTATCAGAAGAACGTCCCGCCACAAGTGCGTGCAGCTCGTTTAGCGGATGAGATAAATGCCAAGCTTGGACGTCCATTACAGTATCAAAACAAAGGACGAATTGAATACATTATAACCGTGAACGGTCCTGAACCTTATGAGTACCTCAATAGCCCGATTGATTATCAACATTACATTGATAAACAACTCAAACCCGTTGCAGATGCGATTCTCCCTTTCATTGGGACGGATTTTGACAGGCTTTCAGCGCCTCAAATGGGGTTGTTTTAACCGATACGAAACTCTGTTTTCTGGTACTGTTTGACTAACCAATCACCAAACGCATCAATTAGCCCGATAACAGAACGCTTGGGAATACCCCGGCCAGAAAGTAAAATTTCTAGCCGCTCGATCTCAAGCTGCTTTTCAGGATGATAAGTTAAGAATACCTTGCCACATTGTATAGGGTCATCAAACCAACGTTTATCTCGATACATCACCAAAGAGTATGACGCTCTTAGTAACTTTTTAGCAATCACGCGCTGAGCGGCCACCTGCTCTTCTATCGTCTTCGCTTGTACGATTTTTTTGCGATACACCGTAATCCAATCTTCCACATCCATATTCCAGTGCTTAGCAATTTCCCAACTTGGGACGTAATCACCAAAACAGTCTGCTAGATCATCACCATAAACACAGACACAGCAATGCTTAAGCATAAAGCCCCAAGTGAAAATACTATCTAAATTAGCTACTTCGCTCACTAAGGCTGTACGGACCGATACACCATTAACTTGAGGGTAACTCTGCTGCGCACGCCACTTAATTGTGTTGAGCAAAGTCGCGCGATTGTGCTCAAAGGATGATTGAGTAACGACAACCAGGTCTAAGTTCGACCTCCCAGCGACCGCTGTTTTGCGAGCGACGCTACCATACACATAAACGCTGTGTAAGTTTTGCCCCAGTCCACCTTTGAGACAAGCGGTGACTTCTCTAATTAAAGGCGCAAACTCTGGTTGAAATGGTTGTTTAGGATCGATAACAGGCAGAGACATGACTTAAAACGTGATCTCAGATGGTTCAAGAAGTTGAGCTATATGTTCTCTTAGCCGACTCACTGAATCAAGTCCATTCAGGTGTTTAGTCATGGGAGTAACAACAAATTTCTGCAATGAATTTTAATGCTAGGCGGCTAACTTAGCGCTATAATCACCGAGTTTTGCTTAATAAGTACGAATAGGAATATACAATGCCAAAGGCAAGTGAAATCAAAAAAGGCTTCGCAATCGAGTCTAATGGTAAAACTCTTCTAGTTAAAGACATCGAAGTAACGACTCCTGGCGGTCGTGGCGGCGCTAAAATCTACAAAATGCGTTGTACAGATCTAAACACGGGCGCACGTGTAGATGAGCGTTACAAGTCTGATGACGTTGTTGAAACGGTAGAAATGAACAAACGTGCAGTTGTGTACTCATACGCTGACGGCGATGAGCACATCTTCATGGATAACGAAGACTACTCACAATACACATTCAAGCACAATGAAGTTGAAGACGACATGCTGTTCATCAACGAAGATACACAAGGTATCCACATTATCCTTGTTAACGGTGCTGCTGTGGGTATTGAACTACCATCTTCTGTTGAGCTAGTGATTGAAGAAACTGACCCGTCAATCAAAGGTGCTTCTGCATCTGCTCGTACTAAACCAGCACGCTTCGCTTCAGGTCTTGTCATCCAGGTTCCTGAGTACATTGCAACTGGTGACCGTGTTATCATTAACACAGCAGAACGTAAATACATGAGCCGAGCATAAGCATGTCTGATTTGATTTCTTACGACGACGTCATCGACGCAGCGTACGACATTTTCCTTGAGATGGCTCCAGATAACCTAGAGCCTGCTGACGTGATTCTGTTTACTGCGCAATTTGAAGATCGTGGTGCCGCAGAACTTGTTGAAACTGGTGATGACTGGGTTGAACATGTTGGCTTCGAGATCAACAAAGAAGTATATGCAGAGGTTCGTATCGGCCTAGTAAATGAGGAAAATGACGTTCTTGATGACGTATTTGCTCGTATGCTAATCAGCCGAGACCCAGAACATAAGTTCTGCCATATGCTTTGGAAACGCGATTAACGTTTCTTCATCATGAACAAAAATACCAGCCTAGTGCTGGTATTTTTTATCTGCTGTTTTTGTTTAGCTGCGATATTTTTTATCCAAAGTACCCTGCTCTATATCGATCGGCTTTAGATCCTTTTGTTATGTAACAGATAAGAAAAAGGCTTGCCGAATTGGCAAGCCTTTCTGATGTTTTGCTATCGATTAACGATGCTTGTTACGTGCGCCTTGGTCACCAGCAGTCTTCTTCGGCTTGCGACGAGAAGGGTTGTTGCTGCGGCCTTTTGGCGTGTTAACACGCTCTTCATGGCGCTTAACTGCGCGACGAATTTTTTGGCTGCGTGCACGCTCACGTTTGCGTGACGTGTTGTCTTTGTTCAGATCAAGCATGGTTTCTTTTTCTGGACGAAGCTCTACAAGCTCACGCAAGTAGTTTACTTCTTTCAGGTCAAGCTCCATCCAACCACCACGAGGCAGTTTCTTGTCTAGGAAGATGTCGCCGTAACGAACACGTTTCAGACGACTAACGGTACACTCTTGCGATTCCCATAGTCGACGAACTTCGCGGTTACGACCTTCGTTGATAACAACGTAAAACGTGTGGTTCATGCCTTCACCACCCGCGTAAACAACATCTTCAAAGCGAGCTAAACCGTCTTCCAGTTCAACACCTTTTACTAGATTACGAACTTTCTGTTCAGTTACTTCACCGAACACACGTACTAGGTATTCACGTTCAACTTGGCGGCTTGGGTGCATTAAGCGGTTCGCCAGTTCACCATCCGTTGTGAAAAGCAGAAGACCAGAAGTGTTCGCATCCAGACGACCAACTGAAATCCAACGAGAGCCACGAATTTTTGGCAGACGATCAAAAACAGTACGACGACCTTCTGGATCGTGACGAGTACACAGTTCACCTTCAGGTTTGTAGTACGCAAGTACACGACAAATCACTTCTTCTTGAATCTTTGCAGAGACAATGTGACCATCGATACGAACTACGCTGCTCTCGTCTTCAAGTCTTTCACCAAGCTTAGCGACTACACCGTTCACGCTAACGCGACCAGATTTAATTAACGATTCAATCTCACGACGAGAACCGTGACCAGCACGTGCTAATACTTTTTGTAACTTTTCGCTCATTTATCTACCTATGTGTCGTCTTCACAGACGTCTAGACCAGGATTGGTCTGTATTTTGCTAATTACCCATTTCAGTGGGATTTTTCGGTCCGACATTATACGTAACTTTCTCAGTTAATGTAAGCTAAATCGGCGCCATTCTCCACACCCAAAATTCACTTTAAAACGTCGAAAATATTTACTCTATTCTGCAACTTTTTTCCTACTTAATACTGATATTGCCCAGCGAGAATCCCACTAATATCGGTCTTCCCGAGCCACTTTAACCGTGCAGTACCTGATAAAATTGTCAGGGTTACAACGATAACCACTTGGGGTGTGTTTACTGTTCGTGTTGCTTTAAAAGCAACGAAGAATAAGCCGTCCCTGTTTGCTGCTAAGTAATACCAATCATCGTGGATAAATGAGCACTCATAGCAAGACAAGAAGCATCGGTAAGTCACTATTTACTATTAAAAATGACACTAACGTTATCGTGTATTTTAACTAGCTAGATTAGCTCTGCATTTTCGGCGATTGGCATAAATCAGACAAAAAGGAATAGAACAATGTCTATGCTAAATCTAGACCTAAATTGGATTTTTGGGACATCTCAAGATGACGATATGACCGGTACAAAAGGGTCTGAAACAACCGATATTTTCTTCGGCTTCTGTGGTGATGATAAGTTCGTAGGATACGGAGGCAATGATGTTGTCTTCGGGGGCTGGGGAGACGATACCTTGCTCGGTGGCCGAGGGAACGACTTTGTTTCTGGCGGCTTTGGCAACGACTTCCTATCGGGCGGATTAGGAAATGACAAGCTCTTTGGTGGTTGTGGCGATGATACAATTTTTGATTACTCAGGCAACAACTACTTGAGTGGGGGTTGGGGTAACGACACGCTCGTCGTTGGCGATGGTGAATCAGTACTGAGCGGCGGCTGTGGAGACGACACTTTCGTGCTTACAAACCGCCTGGCTATTGGTGTACCGGATCAACCTGTATCCTCCAACGATATTGATATTAAAGCCGATATTGTCGATTTTAATATTTTTCATGACAAACTTGTCTTCGATATGGGCAGAGACACCGACAATGATGGCATTCGAGATACGTTCTTGGATTCAGCGGATGATCTGACTTTATCTTATAATGAGTGTGGCTGGGCAGTATTCTCTAGTGATGAATACAATGTCGAAGTAACATTAAACGGCGTGAGCTCTGCATACATCAACTATGCTGAACAAAATGGTATCGACATTTTCGATTTCGCTTAATCTCAATCAGCGAAGTTCGCTGAGATACTCAATAATAAGAAACTAAAATAGGAGGCGCGATGCCTCCTATTTTGTTTGACGGTGGTGTACGTCTATTAGTCGAATTATTCGAATGGTGCCGGGTCACCTGATCCCAAACGCACCACAACAGGTTCACCTTCGCTAAAGTCAATGACGGTCGTAGGTTGTTCACCTAAGTAACCGCCATTAAGAATCACATCAACCGCATGTTCTAGTTTATCGCGAATATCTTCCGGATCAGACTCTGTTACGTCACTACCAGGTAGGATCAACGACGTAGACATCATCGGTTCACCTAATGCTTCCAACAAGTCCAAGGCAATTTGATTGTCTGGAACACGGATACCGATGGTCTTACGTTTCGCGTTCATCAAACGACGCGGCACTTCTTTCGTGCCTTTGAAGATGAAGGTGTAAGGACCTGGTGTGTTATTTTTCAGTAGTCGGAATGCAGAGTTATCCACTCGCGCATATAGAGAAAGTTCCGACAAATCACGACACAGTAATGTAAAGTTATGCTTATCATCCAGACGACGGATCTGACAGATTCGTTCCAGTGCCTGTTTGTTCTCCAACTGACAGCCAAGTGCGTACCCTGAATCGGTAGGGTACACCACAACGCCGCCGTTACGAATGATTGCTACTGCTTGATTAATCAAGCGAGCCTGTGGGTTTTCTGGGTGAACGTAAAAAAACTGGCTCATTGTAATTCCTCATTATCGAGCCTCTCGGCTCTATATTCTTATGTGGAGCTTGAATGCCGCCTTGTTGTGCTTTATCAAGTGACTTCAAGATTCAAAGTGTTGTTCAGTTCCAACGACAAGGAAAGCCACATTAATACCCAATATACACTTTCCAGTTATTTGATACTGAAACCCACGCTTTGAGGTTACTTTGATATATCCAACGAAGGATCAATACCCCAATCTTTCCAAACTGGTTCGACGCCTGCGGGCAACCAAAGGTTCCTTCCTAGCTCCATCCAAGGGGATGGGTAGTGAAAATCACTGCCTTGAGACGCTAATAGTTTGTATTGTATAGCATAATCAGCCAAGTTGCGCCTTTCTTGTTGCGCTTGCTGTGGCTGTGCAACTTCCATCGCATCGCCGTTTGCTTCTACAAACGCTGCTAGAAGACGCTTAATCCACTTCGCTGTCAACTTATATCTTCCAGGATGCGCTAATACCGCCAAACCACCAGCAGCATGGATAGCATCAACTGCATCTTTCATCGAGCACCAATTCGGTGGTACATAACCTGGGTTATTACGCGTTAGGTATTTTTTAAACACCATTTGCATGGTTTTTGCGTAACCATTATCCACCAACCATTTCGCGAAGTGCGCTCTCGTAACAGGCGCATCACCGGCGATCTGCCTTACTTCTTCGAGCACACCTTCCCGAGTTGCTTTTTGTAGTCGCTCTGCAATCAACTCTGACCTTGTTATGCGGTGCTGCTTCTGCTGCTCGATGAGGGCGGATAATTGTTCATTTTCCGGATCGATATTCAAACCGACAATATGAATGTCTTTGTTTTGCCAGACAGTCGATATCTCAATGCCGTTGATGATTTTGATCGGCAAATTATTGTCTTGAACGTGTTGCTTGGCTAATGCCAAGCCGTCAACCGTATCGTGATCAGTGATCGCCAAAACCTCGATATCAAAACTCAGCGCCCTTTCCACTAAATCTTTAGGCTCTAACCGACCGTCCGATGCAGTGGTGTGACTATGTAAATCAATTCTCATATTTTTATCGTTTTAATGCTGTTTTGGGGTTGACTTTTTACTCTCGCACTAGTTAACTAGTACACAAATACAAAGTGCGTAATTTAAGGTTCACCATGTTACAAGAATTTAACCAAAACCAAAAAGCGAAAGTTGCGGTTTGTCTTAATAAAGCAAACTCATCAGATCTTGCTTGGTGGCGCACTTGGACTAGTTCTTGGTGGGCAAACGTATACTTCTAGTTTATAGAACCAAACGTTGTAAAGCCCGCTACTTAAGCGGGCTTTTTTGTTTTGTTGCTCATTTCACATTCAACTGCCTAAACATTAATCGAATATGGCTAACTCTAGATTGGGGGAACGTTTGCTTTATGCGACTATGTACGGCAGGAAGATTTAGACAGCTACAAGGAGGTCTTGTGAATAAGGCCATAGAAATCAAGAAACTTGGATGCCTAGAAGTATTAAAGACTTCGGTTCCTTACACTCAAGACCCAACACGTTTGTTCCATACCATTTGTGAGAACAAAAGAGATAGCTTGCTTCTCGAATCCGCTGAAATTGATTCGAAACAGAATCTAAAATCACTTTTAATCGTCGATTCAGCGGTGCGCATCGTTTGTTACGGCCACACTGTAAACATGCAGGCGTTAACCAACAACGGTAAAAACCTACTGTCTCACCTAAACCAGAACATCCGTGGTGACGTTGAAAGTAAGTTCGATGGCGAAACGCTGACTTTGGAGTTTAGCCAGCCATGCGACACGTTAGATGAGGACTCTCGACTACGTGAAGCTTCTTCTTTTGACGCACTACGTTTAGTGCAACACAGCTTCGATATTTCACAGCAAGACAAACACGCTATTTTCCTTGGCGGTCTGTTTGCCTACGACTTAGTCGCAAACTTCGAGCCGCTTGGTAATGCAGAAGCAACCAATCAATGTCCAGATTACGTTTTCTACGTCGCCGAAACACTGCTGGTTGTCGACCATCAAACGGAATCTTGCCAGCTTCAAGCGACGTTGTTTGTTGACGGTTCAGAGAAAACAGCGTTAGAGACTCGTATTGCAGAAATCTGTGCACAATGCGCAGCGCCAAAACTGCTGCCAAATGCAGAGCAAATAACAGATGTAACGGTAGAGCCTAGCGTGTCTGATGCAGACTTCTGCCAAACTGTTCGCGACTTAAAAGAGTTCGTAGTGAAAGGCGATGTGTTCCAAGTTGTACCATCTCGCCGATTCACTCTACCTTGCCCTTCTCCACTCGCGGCTTACAAAGAACTGAAACAAAGTAACCCAAGCCCTTACATGTTCTACATGCAAGATGAGCTGTTCACTTTGTTTGGCGCATCACCAGAAAGCGCGCTTAAGTACGAAACCGACACCAACCAAATTGAAATCTACCCAATTGCAGGCACACGTCGCCGTGGTAAACGCCCGAATGGAGAGATCGATTTCGACCTAGATAGCCGCATCGAACTTGAACTGCGCACCGACATGAAAGAAAACGCAGAACACATGATGTTGGTTGACTTAGCACGTAACGACGTCGCTCGTATTGCTCAAGCTGGCACTCGCCACGTAGCAGACCTACTAAAAGTCGACCGCTACAGCCACGTAATGCACTTAGTATCTCGTGTGGTTGGTCAACTGCGTGAAGACCTAGACGCGCTGCACGCATATCAAGCATGTATGAACATGGGCACGCTCACTGGTGCACCAAAGATTCGTGCAATGCAGTTGATTCGCGACGTAGAAGGCGCACGACGCGGTAGCTACGGCGGTGCTGTGGGTTACCTTACCGGCGAAGGTACACTCGACACATGTATCGTAATTCGCTC
Organism: Vibrio sp. V43_P6S15P86; assembly: GCF_009904725.1. Taxonomy (NCBI): domain Bacteria; kingdom Pseudomonadati; phylum Pseudomonadota; class Gammaproteobacteria; order Vibrionales; family Vibrionaceae; genus Vibrio; species Vibrio sp. V43_P6S15P86. The sequence continues at coordinate 8,008 of NZ_WXWT01000262.1, read as the reverse complement.
AGCTTACGTTGAGAACGGCATTGCTCAAGTTCAAGCTGGTGCAGGCGTTGTGTTCGACTCTGATCCACAAGCGGAAGCAGACGAAACGCGCGGTAAAGCACAAGCGGTAATCTCTGCTATTCAAGCAGCGCATTCTCAACCTACGAACAAGGAGTAGCAGACATGGCGAACATCGTATTCATCGACAACTTTGACTCGTTCACCTACAACCTTGTGGATCAATTCCGCTCGCTAGGTCATTCAGTCAAGATTTACCGAAACAACATCCCAGCAGAAACCATTGAACAAGCGGTGAATGAGCTTGAAAACCCAGTGGTTCTGCTATCACCAGGTCCTGGTGCACCTTCAGAGGCAGGCTCAATGCCAGAGCTTATCCAACGTATGAAAGGCAAAGTACCGATGATCGGCATTTGTCTTGGTCACCAAGCGATTGTTGAAGCGTACGGCGGCACCGTTGCTGGCGCAGGCGAAATCATTCACGGTAAGGTCTCTATGATGGAGCACCAAAACCATGCGATTTACCAAAACCTACCATCACCACTTGCAATTGCACGTTACCACTCGCTGGTTGCGACCAAGGTTCCTGAGAGCCTAACCATCACAGCAGAAGTGGATGACTTGGTAATGTCTGTTGTACATGAAGAAGATAAAGTTTGCGGGTTCCAGTTCCACCCGGAATCTATTATGACGACCTACGGAGCAACACTGTTGGCCAATGCCATTGAATGGGCTCTTGAAGAACAAACTTCAGCGAACCCACTCACTGCTTAAAAAGCACTTGGCACATAAGAAATTTAGGAGAGGAAATATGGAAGCAATCATCAACCCTATTATTACCAAACTGTACGAGCAAGAATCGCTTACTCAGGAAGAGAGCCAACAGCTATTCGACATCATTATCCGTGGTGAACTAGATCCAATTTTAATGGCATCAGCACTGACAGCACTGAAAATCAAAGGCGAGACACCGGATGAAATTGCAGGTGCGGCAAAAGCACTGCTGGCAAACGCAAATCCATTCCCTCGCCCAGATTACGATTTCGCAGATATCGTAGGTACTGGCGGCGACGGTCACAACACCATCAACATTTCAACCACTGCGGCGTTTGTTGCTGCTGCATGTGGTCTAAAAGTAGCGAAACACGGTAACCGCAGCGTTTCGAGCAAATCGGGCTCTTCTGACCTTCTTGATTCATTTGGTATCAACCTAGCTATGAGCGCAGAAGATACGCGCAAAGCGGTAGATGATATTGGTGTTGCTTTCCTATTTGCACCTCAGTACCACGGTGGTGTGCGCCATGCGATGCCAGTGCGCCAAACCATGAAAACACGCACCATCTTTAACATTCTTGGCCCACTGATTAACCCTGCTCATCCTAATATCGAATTGATGGGCGTTTACAGTGAAGAACTGGTTCGTCCTATCGCAGAAACCATGCTACAAATGGGTATGAAGCGCGCCGCTGTAGTACACGGCAGTGGCTTGGACGAAGTAGCAATTCACGGTGAAACAACGGTTGCAGAAATCAAAGACGGTAAGATCACAGAATACAAACTAACGCCTGCAGACTTCGGTCTAGAAGCGCACCCACTAGAAGCGATCAAAGGTGGCGATCCTGAAGAAAACAAAGCAATCATTACCAATATTCTGACGGGTAAAGGTACAGACGCACAATTGGGTGCAGTGGCGGTGAACGTTGCTCTGCTAATGCGTCTATTCGGCCACGAAGATTTAAAAGCCAACACGCAACAAGCGATTGAGGCAATGAATTCAGGCAAAGCGTACCAATTGGTACAACAACTTGCCGCACACGCTTAAGGAATTGAAGAAGATGACTGACTTCAACACTCAGCAAGCTGACAACCTGTCTGAACACGTTTCTAAGAAAGAAGCAGAAATGGCAGAAGTACTGGCGAAAATTGTCCGCGACAAATATCAGTGGGTAGCAGACCGTAAGGTGTCTCAACCGCTAAGCACATTTCAGTCTGATTTGCTGCCATCGGACCGCAGCTTCTACGATGCTCTGAGTGGCGAAAAGACAGCCTTTATCACCGAATGTAAGAAGGCATCTCCTTCTAAAGGTTTGATTCGTGATCACTTTGACTTGGATTACATTGCATCGGTTTACAACAACCATGCCGATGCCATTTCAGTCCTAACAGACGAGAAGTACTTCCAAGGTAACTTTGACTTTCTTCCTCAAGTGCGTGGTCAAGTCAAACAACCCGTTCTGTGTAAAGACTTCATGGTGGACACCTACCAAGTTTACCTAGCGCGTCATTACAGTGCTGATGCTGTCTTGCTAATGCTGTCTGTCCTCAATGATGAAGAGTACAAAGTCCTAGAAGAAGCAGCACACAGCCTGAACATGGGTATCCTGACCGAAGTCAGCAACGAAGAAGAGCTTCATCGCGCGGTTAAGTTAGGAGCGCGTGTTATCGGAATCAATAATCGTAACTTGCGCGACCTAAGTACTGATTTGAATCGTACTAAAGAACTGGCACCGACAATTCGCGAATTAGCACCAAACGCGACCGTGATTTCAGAGTCTGGCATTTATACGCATCAACAAGTTCGTGATTTAGCGGAATACGCAGACGGCTTCTTGATTGGTAGTTCGCTGATGGCGGAAGACAACCTTGAACTTGCAGTACGTAAAGTGACGTTAGGCGAAAACAAAGTGTGTGGCTTAACGCATCCGGATGATGCAGCAAAAGCATATCAAGCTGGCGCGGTATTTGGTGGCCTGATTTTTGTCGAGAAGTCGAAGCGTGCGGTCGACCTTGAAGGTGCTCGCTTAACCATGAGCGGTGCTCCACTGAATTACGTTGGCGTTTTCCAAAATCACGATATCGATTTTGTTGCTTCAGTCGCAACCTCTTTGGGTTTAAAAGCAGTTCAGCTGCACGGTCAAGAAGACCAAGCTTACGTAAACCAACTCAAAGCCGAACTGCCAACAACAGTAGAAATTTGGAAAGCTTATGGCGTGACTGATGCCAAGCCAGAACTGCTTGCAGACCACATTGACCGCCATCTATTAGATACGCAAGTTGGCACTCAAACTGGCGGAACTGGTCAAGTGTTCGACTGGTCACTGATCGGCGACCCAAGTCAAATTATGCTAGCGGGCGGACTGTCGCCAGAAAATGCTCAACAAGCAGCGACACTAGGTTGCTTGGGATTAGATTTAAACTCTGGTGTAGAAAGCGCGCCAGGCAAAAAAGATTCACAGAAGTTGCTCGCGGCCTTCACCGCCATTCGCAACTACTAAAGCTGGACATCAGCTAAAAAATTTAAAGCTATTCGTAGCGAAAAATACGAGAAGGAATATAACGATGGCAAAACTGAATGCCTACTTTGGCGAATACGGCGGTCAGTACGTTCCGCAAATTCTAGTTCCAGCACTGGAGCAACTAGAGCAAGCGTTTATCGACGCGCAAGAAGATCCAGAATTCCGCAGCGAATTCATGACGCTTCTTCAAGAGTATGCGGGCCGTCCAACGGCTTTGACTCTAACTCGTAACCTAACTAAAGGTACGAAAACCAAACTGTACCTAAAACGTGAAGACCTGCTTCACGGTGGTGCCCACAAGACTAACCAAGTGTTGGGTCAAGCGCTACTTGCGAAACGCATGGGCAAAAACGAAATCATCGCTGAAACTGGCGCAGGTCAACACGGTGTTGCAACCGCACTAGCGTGTGCACTGCTTGGTCTTAAGTGTCGCGTTTACATGGGTGCAAAAGACGTTGAGCGTCAAAGCCCGAACGTATTCCGTATGAAACTAATGGGTGCAGAAGTCATTCCTGTCCACTCGGGTTCAGCAACGCTTAAAGACGCATGTAACGAAGCGCTGCGCGACTGGTCTGCAACTTATGAAGATGCGCACTACCTACTAGGTACAGCGGCAGGCCCTCACCCATTCCCAACCATCGTGCGTGACTTCCAACGCATGATTGGTGAAGAAACGAAGAATCAGATTTTGGCACGTGAAGGTCGTCTTCCTGACGCCGTTATCGCGTGTGTGGGCGGTGGTTCAAACGCGATTGGTATGTTTGCTGACTTCATCGAAGAAGAAAGCGTTCGCCTCATTGGTGTTGAGCCAGCAGGTAAAGGTATCGATACCGACCAACACGGCGCACCGCTTAAACATGGTAAAACGGGTATCTTCTTTGGTATGAAAGCGCCATTGATGCAAGATCCAAACGGCCAAGTAGAAGAGTCTTACTCGGTATCCGCTGGCCTTGATTTCCCTTCAGTAGGTCCACAGCACGCACACCTAAACGCAATTGGCCGTGCAGAATACGACAACGTAACTGACGACGAAGCGCTCGAGGCATTCCAAGAACTGGCTCGCAGCGAAGGGATCATCCCAGCTCTAGAGTCTTCTCACGCTCTAGCTCATGCATTGCGCATGGCTCGTGAGAATCCTGAGAAAGAACAACTATTGGTCGTAAACCTATCTGGTCGTGGTGACAAAGACATCTTCACCGTACACGCCATCCTAGAAGAAAAAGGAGTGATTTAATGAGCCGTTATGAGAAGATGTTTGCGCGTCTAAACGAAAAAAACCAAGGCGCATTTGTACCGTTCGTAACGGTTTGCGATCCAGACGCAGAACAATCTTACAAGATCATGGAAACCCTCGTTGAGTCTGGCGCAGACGCCCTTGAACTTGGTATTCCATTTTCAGATCCGCTTGCAGATGGCCCAACCATCCAAGGCGCTAACATTCGTGCGCTGGATTCAGGCGCTACACCAGATATCTGCTTTGAACAAATTGGTAAGATTCGTGCTAAATACCCAGATCTGCCTATTGGCCTTCTGATGTACGCGAACCTAGTTTACTCACGCGGTGTCGAAAACTTCTACGAGCGCTGTGCAAAAGCAGGCATCGATTCTGTTTTGATTGCAGACGTACCAACCAATGAAAGTGCAGAGTTTGTTGCAGCAGCAGAGAAGTTTGGTATTCACCCAATCTTCATCGCACCACCTACAGCCAGTGACGAAACACTGAAGCAAGTATCAGAACTGGGTGGTGGCTACACTTACTTGCTTTCTCGTGCTGGCGTGACAGGCGCAGAGACAAAAGCAAATATGCCAGTTGGTCGCATGTTAGATAGATTAAACCAGTTCGATGCACCACCAGCGCTGCTTGGCTTCGGTATTTCTGAACCAGCACAGGTGAAACAAGCAATAGAGTCCAGCGCAGCAGGGGCCATCTCCGGCTCAGCTGTGGTGAAAATCATTGAAGCGAATGTCGAGCAGCCACAAATTATGCTCGATAAACTTGGTGATTTTGTGTCAGCGATGAAAGCTGCCACTCAGAAATAATTTCCATTTGATGTAACGCTATAGCGCCCGCTTAACATTCTGTTTAGTGGGCGTTTTCTTACTATAGCGTTTATACCACGTCATTTTTTGTTCAACGCCCGCACTTTCCAAATCTATCTCAAGCAAAGCACTCAAAGAGTGTTAAGCTTGGGTAACTTAACTAACTCAATAAAGCAATGTGTAGTAAGGTTGCTACATGGAAGAAGTCAAAACACTGCTAGCCAAATGTCCTGTACTATCAGGGCTGCCAGATAAAGGGCTTAGTGAAGCAGCGCAAATGACTAAGGTTCGCTGCTTCGACGAAAAAGCACTGATTTGCAATAAAGGGGAACCTCAATCTTCTCTTATGGTCATTGCACAGGGTGCCGTACGAATTAATTCGATGAGTTCAAAAGGCAAAGAAGTCACATTAATGATTTTCGAGGCAGGAGGCTGGTTTGGAGACAATGTTTTTTCTCCCGGCATGCCCCGTATTTTTGGCGCAACCGCGCATTCGGGAGTGACCTTACTGGAACTACCTGGTGATAAATTTCGCCAATTACTCGCCAAATATCCTCAAAGTTACCCTACGATTCTCGACTTACTTAGCCGCCGCTTATGGTCTGCCATTTCTGTTATCGAAGATGATGCGATTAGAGGAATCGAAGAGCGGATTGCAAGAAGGTTGCTGTTGCTTGCTGAATACCAACACAACCAAGCTATCAATACTCAGCCGTGTGTCGTGAGAGTGACTAGAGAGCATATCGCCAACATGATGGGGCTAACTCGTCAAAGTGTTCATAAAGTACTAAAAAACTTAGAGAGTATTGGGATGCTAGAACTGAAATATGGTTCAGTGACCATTACTAATCCAAAACGCTTAGAAGCGCACATAAAACAACTCGAACAATAGAGTAAACAGATAGTTCATGTGTACACGCTAGCGAGAGATTGCCATCTTCTATTCTTGAGTAACGTGCACAACACCACTCGCTCCAAACAAGTGGCGCTGTGACCCGAAGTTCATTGAATTGACTAAGCCACATTCAATTCAGATTTCAATTCACGCTTTAAAATCTTTCCTGTTGCACTCATCGGGAGATGCTCACGAATTTCAACATAACGAGGATATTTAAAAGAGGCTAACTGCTCTTTGCCCCACTTTTGTAATGTTTCCGCGTCAATGTACTCTCCCGGTTTAAGCACAACGTAAGCCTTTATCTCTTCGCCATACTCTTCATTTGGAATCCCTATCACCGCTACCATTGAGATTGCAGGATGAGTCATAAACACTTCTTCAATTTCTCTAGGGTAAACGTTAAATCCACCTCGAATGATCAGATCTTTCATTCTATCGACGATAAATAGATTACCTGAACTGTCAAAACGGCCAACATCACCAGTATGGAACCAGCCATTTTGTAGCGCGGATTCAGTGACTTCCGGGCGGTCAAGGTATCCCTTCATAACATTATGCCCACGCACAACAATCTCACCTTCTTCACCGACCGGTAGCGCATTGCCTTCAATGTCGACAACTTTTACTTCAACGCCTTGAATCGCTTGACCTACCGATCCTGGTATACGTTCCTGATCTAAATGATTAAAACATGCAATAGGACTTGTTTCTGATAACCCGTATCCTTCAAGAATTGGGACATTAAATTGTTCCTCAAAGGATCTAAAGATTTCGGTTGGCAACGGGGCTCCACCGCTGATAGCAACACGTAGTGAGGATGTATCAAATTGGTGCTGGACATGAAGCAAGCCGATATACATCGTTGGCACTCCAGCAAACAACGTCACTTTGTGTTTTTCCATCAGCTCAAGAACATGTTTAGGCTCAAACCTAGGCACTAACACCAAGGTTGCCCCACCCAAAACACTGGCATTTAAGTGGACGGTTTGACCAAAGGTATGAAATAAAGGCAAAGTTACTAGGTGAATATCATCGGCCTGGCTGCCCATAATGTTTTGTGCCACCAGAGCATTCATTATGATGTTCTGCTGCGTCAGTTCAGCTCCTTTTGGTAAGCCTGTCGTCCCTGATGTATACAAAATAACACAAGTATCATCCGCATTACGCGGTACATAATCTGACAATGGTTCTGCATCCGCTATAAACGCATTGAGAGTTGGCACACCGTTCCATTCGTTTTCAACTTGAGATTGAGTCATCACGACCATATTTTCACATATCTCGGCCTGCTCAAACGCTTTAACCCCCTCTTTTGCCATTGGCAGTTCTGCTGTCCCTTCAAAACAGAAGTAAAACTTCGCTTTTGAATCTTCTAAGTGATACTTAATTTCTCGCGCTTTCAAAAGCACATTTAATGGGACAGCAACCGCGCCAGCTTTTTGTATCGCATAATAAACAAACGCGAAAAAAGGAATGTTTGGGCATGAGAGAGCAATACGATCGCCCGGAACGACCCCTTTGTTGATTAAAGATGCCGCGATCTTTCCGGTAATCGCATCAAACTGCGCATAAGTTATCTCGACATCACCACATATCAACGCCGTCTTATCTGGTTTACTCGCAGCATTTCTTTGTAATGCAGCAGCAAGATTCATCATAATCGCTTCACCTCTTACTTGTTGATTTTCGTTTTATCGGCTCGGGAGCATTAACAGAGAGAGCACTCCCCTACACTAAAATGTTGGCACTTAATATTTGTCTCGCCCATTTCTGATTA
>NZ_WXWT01000356.1:0-18403 GCF_009904725.1 Vibrio sp. V43_P6S15P86 | reverse complement strand
GGGAGGGGGTTATTTTGTGAAGTGGCCAATTGAATGAATGTGGTTTGTGTGAATCAATGCGCATTTTTGCGAAGTATAGCGCTGATTTTGGTGATTATTTTGCCAAGTTCATGTTTTTCTTAGCAGCTATGACACAAATCGTTATAAATTTTCGCTCTGATGATGAGGGAAATGTTTTGTATATAAAATGAACACTGTAAAACCCAAACTCGTTTGATATTGGCTTACTCTGTTTAATACAAGCAGAAATGGTATTTCTCTCTTTACTATAATTGCGACCGTTTAGAAGTCTTATGCCTTAGATATCGTTTATTTATTCTTATTCGATACCTTACCGTGTTTATCCCGCTTTCGATACCCGGATGTTAAAACAAATAGATTCAATCTAATGAGCGAAAGTGAAACGTAAATAACGTGGCGTTTTCTCGAATATTACGATGTGCACTATCATTGAATTAATGAAAATGAAATGGAGTAATGTAAAGCGTTGCATCTGTGGCTGCTCGCTTTGAGCTTCGATTCAAAGAGTAGGGTTGAAAGAATTTGTAAGTGGCGAATTTTAAGAAAGGATAGTAATGAGATACACAGTAAGGAACGCAGTCAGAGAGGAAGCAACTCAAATCGCCAAGATACATGTTGATTCGTGGCAGGTAGCATACAAAGGGTTAATGCCACAGAGCTACATCGATCAGTTTACGATTGAGCGCCGAGAAAGGATGTGGACGCGAGTCATGACTGAGCAACTGGCCCAATTGATCGTGGTTGAGAGACAAGGGGAAATCGTCGGCTTTTTAAGTTACGAACTACCTAACCACACCTGTGAAGATAAAACGGCGTGGGTAACATGTTGCTATGTCTCTCCTTTGCATTATGGGCAAGGGGCAGGGAGTGCACTGTTAGATGAACTAGAAACGCGTCTACTCTCTACGCCCGTTATGCAGATAAGCCTGAAAGCACTGGATACCAATAAACAGGGGCTTAACTTCTACAAGAAGTGTGGTTTTGTACGTACTGGAGAGGAAGAGGCGGAAATCATTGACCGTATGACGCTGACGGATCTCACTTTAGTGAAGTACATTGCCCGTTCGTAAATCAATTGTTATATGCCACATATAGTAAAACCCCGGAGGTGGTAAGACTCCGGGGTTTTGAAATTTTTTAGATGTCTCGGTTGGTAAGTCCGATTATCTTTAATGCAAAAGGTTTGGATTTAATCCGATTAATTCCTTGGTAGGGAATTAGATACGGATGAAGTCCATGTGTTCAACTTTTGGCTTGAACGCGTGACGTTGAACGTCTTGTGGCTTAACTTTAACTTCTTTGCCATCGATAACTAGAACTAGGCCTTCGTAGAATTCAGGCTTGTCCATTTGGTTTACGATGTCGTCGTGGTTAAGAACGATAGCTACTGCTGCTTCTTCACCGCCGTATACAACTGCAGGGAATTTGCCAGCGTGACGTAGGCGGCGGCTCGCACCTTTACCTAGTTCAGTACGTACTACTGCTTCGAATTTCATAGTATTTACTCTCAAATTAGTAAAAATCAAATGTTCACAATCAACAATGCGACCTTGTTGTTCGTGGTAAAGCTTGAAACAGGAACTGTTCAAGCGAGCGCGGATACTATCATTCCACTTATAAATGGGCAACCCAAATCGTATCCAAATCAACAAAAAGGTATGATTTGGCTAGGTGTAAGGCTATCCCTTTTAACGCTTTGCTTGGATTTTGTTCACATCGGCTTCATTTTCATCGGTTTACTAATCATGGTCCGAAGAACAAAGTTTATGCGTTATATGCTTTATGTTCGGCTGAGATGTAAGACTAAAGATGCTTTTAAGCCACCTAAAGCGCTCGCTTCCAGTGTTAATTGACCTCGGTAACTGTGTGCCATTTCACTGACTATATTTAGACCAAGACCTGAACCAGGGGTTGCTTCATCCAATCTAACGCCTCTCTTGATTACTTGACTCAGTTTCTCTTTAGGGATACCTGGTCCGTTATCTTCAATGATGATGTGTATATTGTCTTTATCCTGAGAGGAGTGCACACGAATCATGTTGTTGGCCCACTTATAGGCATTTTCAAGCAAGTTACCCAGCATTTCGTCGAGATCGGTCTGCTCTACCGCTACATTCAGCTCTGAATCAAGTTCATTAATTAAGGAGATATCTCGGCTCGCATACACTTTATCAAACGCCATTGAGATAGCATCCACACGCTCTGCTGGGTTCGATTTCACTGATAAAATATTCATAGACCCCGCCATGCGGGCACGGCCCAGATGGTAATCGATATGATCTTGTATTTGATTGATCGGAGTACGCAGGCGGGATTGCGTATCAGGTTCTAACGTCTGTACTTCATTTTTTAGGACAGAAAGTGGGGTTTTTAGCGCGTGTGAAAGATTGCCTGCATGATTCCTAGCTCGTTCTAACAACTCCTGATAATGGAAAAGCAGAGCGTTGAGGTCGAAGATAAGAGGAGAAATCTCTTTCGGATAGGTTTCTTCTAGACTCTTTTTGTTACCAGACTTCAGCTCGGCCAACTCTTTTTGTAACTTTGTAAGCGGACTCAATGACCATGCAATTTGCAGCAAAATGACGGCAAGAACCCCTGCGAATAATAAGCCTAAAATAAGCCAGAGTTGCCCGATTAGCGTTTGCAGGGTGCTTTTGATAGGCTCTTCGTCAATACCAATAATGATATGGATAGGCCCATCGTAATCTGGTAAGTACAGAGCTTTTTCGATGGTAATCAGCCTTTCGCCTCTCGCGCCGTAAGCATCGTTATCCAGACCTTTGTATTCGATTTTTTTGTCCCACAAAGAACGAGAACGCTCGAGACTCGTCTCAGTAGAGGCACTCCAATATAAACCACTGTAAGGTCGGTTAAATCGAGGATCTGAGAGCAGAGCAGCGAGTGAGAGGTGCCCAGTCTCATCGACTTCTAACTGAGCGGCGATTTCATCCATAAAAATGCTCAGCTGTGAGCGAGTGTCGTCAACCATATAGTTGTACACTTGGGTCGGTATCGTCACACCAGCTGCGAGGATCATTGCCGTCAACCAAACGATCGCCGCTAAAACGAGGCGACTTTTGATACTCAGTCGTTTTATTGCGTTCAACGGTAGCCTGTTCTTATTCGGCATTTAATTGGTATCCCAACCCTCGGACAGTTTTGATGATCTTTGGTGCGATTTTTTTGCGAATTCGGCCGATAAAAACTTCGATTGTGTTGGAGTCACGATCAAAGTCTTGTTTGTAAATGTGCTCGACGAGTTCGGTGCGAGAAATTACTTTTTCTGGGTTATGCATAAAGTAAGCGACCACTTTATACTCCAGCGCCGTTAAGCTTACTGCTTGCCCTTGCCACATGACTTTAGAAGTGCGCGTATCCAAGCTCAAGTCGCCAATTTGCATCACAGGAGAGGCGTTACCTGATGCTCTTCGCAGTTGTGCGCGAATACGAGCGATAAGCTCAACCATTTCAAACGGCTTAGTTAGGTAATCGTCTGCACCTGCGTTTAGACCTTCAACTCTCTGCGTTAGGGTATCGCGAGCACTCAGGATAACGACAGGAGTATTGATGTTTTCATCTCGAATGCCTTTTAGCACAGTGAGGCCATCCAATTTCGGCAGTCCTAGATCAAGAACAATAGCGTCCCATTCTTCCGATGTCGCGCGATACAGAGCGTCTATGCCATCTTGAGATAATTCTGGTACCCAGCCGGTACTTTCTAATGCTTCGATGATTTGCTCGCCTAAACGAGGGTCATCTTCAACGACAAGTATTTTCATATTGGTGATTCTTATTATGTTTGGAGTGTTATCGACGTAAGCTACGCATTGAGTCGGGATTACGCATTAGACCAGTTTAGTTGTTTTGTGGCTTTAACGCTTTGTTAAAGCTGCGACCTTTGATCTCAAGCATTTCCAGCGTGGCGGCGTCATACTCAACTTTCAGGACGCTATTGTTGTACAGGATTTTCAATTCATACACCCAAGCATCATCATCTTCTTCAAGCTCGACCTTGATGATGCGGCCGTATAGGTCGTTTTCTACTGCGGCGTAAAGGTCCGAAAATGGTCGTATATATCCTTGTTGAACCGCGCGATAGACCTCATCTTGATCTTCATCGAATTCAATACGTGTTCCAGGCTTTTCGACATCTTGCACGATGGCGTGACCATTTTGTGAGGCATAGTAGTCGTCATGCTTGGCGAAACTTGGTGCACACATCAATGTCGTGATAAGGCCGAAAAGTAACGCAGAATGTTGAGAAGTCGTTGCTTTATACATAGTCAAACCTTTTCTAGAACGTTAGCCGCAGTATATCGGATATAGATGAACAGAGAGTGAATCATCGAGTTCAGTTTTACTAAATGTTGCAGAGGTTATTTCAACTCGTCTTCAAAAATTTTGTCTCGCAATTTCCAAAAGCGACCGGATTTCCTTGCAATAACAAACTGAGGCAAACGGAAACGATGTTGATTGGCAACAACACGTGTCGGTGAAGCCTCTTCAAAAGGGCGATGCTTGTCTGCCAAGTGAGGGCGCACAAATTGGTCTTTAAACGTTTGTTTTTGTTTTTTGGTACTCAATGACCAAAACTCATGAACTAACGCATTGCCTTCGCCTTGGTATGGTTCGCCAGAATATGTCACCTTGAGTTGAGATTTACCATCACTGGACTTGAATACTGACAGGTCCATTTCTGTGCATTCAAAGATTAATGCATCTTTCAGATTAAGGGCTTCTTTTAATTTTTTATCTGGATCAACAAGCGTTGCGTCACACTCATGACAAATGCGCGCAGCAATATCGTTGTCGGCACCACATTCACCACAGTATTTGGCACGAAAACGGTAGCCACAGTGTTCACGCTCGCCTGTGTCTTCATCTTCAAAGTAACCCTGGCAACGTCTGCCAAAGTGTTCAACCAAGAAACCGTTACTATCCAACTTACCCCAGAAGTTGTTATTGAATCCGCAAGCCGGGCAGGGAATCGTGATAATTTCACTGTCAGAGTCTGGTTTGGGATCACCGACTTCAGGTTGGTATAAATCGTAGCTGTTGCCTGCGTAATCAAGCACTAAACATTCTGATTTTCCGTCTGATAAGCGTAATCCTCGCCCTACAATCTGCTGGTATAGACTGACTGACTCTGTTGGTCGCAAAATCGCGATTAAATCGACATGCGGCGCATCAAACCCGGTAGTCAGTACCGAAACATTGACCAAATATTTTATTTGACGATTCTTGAACGCTTGGATGATCGCATCGCGCTCCGGCGTAGGTGTATCACCAATGACGATTTCAGTTTCGCCTTCAGGCAGTAAACTGTGGATCTCTTGTGCGTGTCGGACAGTCGCGGCGAAGATCATGACACCTTGACGCTCTCTCGCATATTGCATGATTTGCTCAACAATTTGCGGAGTGGCGCGTTTGGCTTTATCGATCACCATGTCCATTTCTGCTTCTTTGTAGCGTCCGGTGTTTGCGGGTTTCAGTTGCGAGAAGTCGTAAGACAAAACGGGCGCGTCCATCATGCGGGCTGGAGTGAGGAAGTTTTCGTCGAGCAAGTAACGGATCGGCAGTTCGAAAATACAATCGCGGAAGAATCGAGGCTCTTCGGTGCGTACTTGACCTCGGGTGTGATACTGATAAATCCAGCCCATTCCTAAACGATAGGGCGTTGCAGTTAGTCCCAGCACCTTAATGCCTGGGTTCAGTTCTCGTAAGTGAGTAATAACTTTTTGGTAGCTGCTGTTTTTGTCATCCGGCACACGATGGCACTCATCAATAACGAGCAGAGAAAACTGGTTTTTGAACGAATCTAAGTTACGTACGACCGATTGAACCGAAGCAAACACGACTTGCTGGTCAGTTTCTTTTCGCCCCAATCCTGCTGAGAAGATGGAACCTTTTAAACCATAACCTTCATACTTCGCGTGGTTTTGCTCGACCAGCTCTTTAACGTGAGCGAGGACTAACACTCGTCCTTTCGCAAGGCGAGCAAGCTCTGCGATCACCAAGCTTTTTCCGGCACCAGTTGGCAGCACGATCACTGCTGGTGTCGAGTGTTTACGAAAGTAGTGAATGACTGCTTTAACCGAGTCGGCTTGATAAGGGCGAAGTGTGTACATGAAAATATGTGAAATTGCTCAACTATTCGAACGAGGAACGCTATAATACCTGACTTTTATACCCAAGTGACCTTTAAACCAAGATTTGGAGGTTACTTGGGTATAATTCAATGAGGTATTCATGCGTTTAGATAAATATTTGTGTGACGCTCTGGGTGCAACGCGCAAACAGGCAACAAAGATCATCAAAAGTGGTGACATCACCGTTGACGGTGAGGTTCAAAAAAGTGGTGCATTTAAAGTACCTGAAGGTGCAGAAGTAATGTGGGAAGACCGCGTTATTGGTGCTCCTGGTCCTCGTTACATTATGTTGTATAAGCCTGCTGACTTTGTTTGTTCACATGAAGATGGCTACAACCAAACTGCATTCGCATTGCTCGATGAGCCTAAAATTGAAAACCTTCACTTTGCGGGCCGATTAGACGTAGACACAACCGGTTTGGTGTTGATTACGGATGATGGTAAGTGGTCTCACCGCATTACCTCACCGAAGCATAAGTGTGAGAAAACGTACCGTGTTTGGCTTGTCGATGCGATTCAGCCTGATTACGCGGAAAAGCTCGAACAAGGCATCATTTTGCGCAATGAATCAGAAGCAACATTGCCTGCTCGTTTGGAGATCGTGAACGAGGCAGAGAATGAAGTATTGTTAACTATTGTGGAAGGTAAGTATCACCAAGTGAAACGCATGTTTGCGGCGTTAGGAAATAAAGTTGAGTACTTACATCGTGAGCGTATTGGTTCGATTGAACTCGATGAGGCACTAGAACCTGGTGATTATCGCTACCTCACGCAGGAAGAAATTGATTCTATTTGGAATTAATTATCGGCATGGGAAATTCTTTAGTTCCCAATTGGAACTAGTTTTTTGGTAGGAATTGGCTCAAAATTAATTTTCCTACCAAAATTAGTGCCTAGACAATTCCGGTGTGCTTACTCATCTCAGTGATATGCCTTTGCATTTAGCTGAGCTATGCATACTCTTATTGCAAAGCCTTCGGCAGTGGTGAGTAAATGGTGGAATCAATTCCATCATTTTTACTGCATTGTGTTTATTTCCCATAAACACACTTCGCTTTCACACGCTTTTCTATGTCGAGTTCGTCAAGGTCACACCTTGGTACATATTTGCCCTTATGATTCTCGAACGTTGATAGAACAGGCCTTTGGCTTCTAGATTCAGCGATATGAGAACCGTCCGTTACGTTCACTTTGCTCTGAAAGTATTGACGAAAGGGCTCCAACAAGAGGTAAAAGAATGACAGAAAAAGCTCAAAGCGCTCCGCAATCCCAAATCAGTTTTCTATTGTTTCTTGTATTAGGAGCGATTGGTGCTTTGACGCCTTTGGCGATCGACATGTATCTGCCTGCAATGCCAACCATCGCGAAAGATTTGGGTGTTGCGCCTGGCGCGGTTCAGATTACGTTGACGGCTTATACGGCAGGTTTTGCGATTGGCCAGTTAATTCATGGGCCGCTTGCCGATAGTTTTGGCCGTAGACCTGTACTGATTTTGGGTGTGCTTTTCTTTGGATTAGCGGCGGTAGTGAGTGCGACCACAAACGGCATCGATGCATTGACTTATGTGCGAACAGCACAAGGTTTTGCTGGCGCGGCAGCGGCGGTCATTATCCAAGCCGTCGTGCGTGACATGTTTGACCGTGAAGACTTTGCCCGTGCAATGTCTTTCGTCACCTTAGTGATCACCATGGCACCCTTGGTTGCGCCTATGATAGGTGGTCACCTAGCGATCTGGTTTGGTTGGCGTTCGATCTTTTGGGTGTTAGCCATTTTCGCTGTGGTGGTAATTCTACTGGTACTTTGGAAAATCCCAGAGACGTTGAAACCAGAAAATCGTCAGCCGCTTCGTTTTCGCACTACGATGAGAAACTACGCCAGATTATGCTCCAACCCTGAAGCGATAGGTTTGATGCTTTCTGGAGCGTTTTCATTTTCCGGAATGTTTGCATTTCTGACCGCGGGTTCGTTTGTTTATATTGATTTATATGGTGTTCGACCAGACCACTTTGGTTATTTATTTGGTTTGAACATTGTTGCGATGATCATAATGACCAGTATTAATGGTCGCTTGGTGAAGAAAGTTGGCTCTCATGCCATGCTTCGTTTTGGGTTGTTCGTGCAACTTTTGGCGGGGATTGGTTTATTCGTAAGTTGGTTAATGGACTTCGGATTATGGGGCATCGTACCTTTTGTTGTGCTGTTTATCGGTACATTGTCGACGATAGGTAGTAACGCGATGGCGCTGCTTTTAAGTGGCTACCCATCAATGGCGGGTACAGCTTCGTCTCTGGCGGGGACGTTAAGATTCGGTATCGGCTCATTGGTTGGCGCGCTGGTGGCATCACTACCCGGCAATGTTGCTTGGCCGATGATCATTGTGATGTTTGCTTGTTCTGTGCTTTCAGCACTGTTTTATTGGACTTTAGGAAGAAAGGCGTAATGTCGAATTACACCAAAGAAATTCAAAACTTAGTTAACTCAGCACTTGAAGAGTTAGATCAAGAGCATCGCTCAGGTAAGTTAGCCAATGCTCCTGTTGCGAATAACCATTATTTAGTGCGCTGGGTTACCAAAGCACTTAAATCTCAGCGTTTCGGTCGAGCCGTAGGCGATGACTTAACACGTTGGCAAAAAGCGGGTCGTTCAAAGGGTAATGACGCTGGTTTGTTATTTATCTTCAAGCGTATTTCCGCTTTTTACGCTCAGTTTTTTCCTGAAGATGAAGATTCAAAAGTGATCAAAGACTTTGACGTCGAAGCATTTTTAGATGTGATGGAGCAAGCGGGTTGGGAAGTATCAACGTCTGAGCAACTTGTTGGTTGTGGTAAAATCCAAATCTTCACGGAAGGTCAAAACTCTTTGGCGCTATGTGCAGATCAATGCGAAAGCTGCTTCGACGGCGAGCTGCTCGTCAAACCAATGAGCTGGTTTGTGCGTGGCAACCATGCTGAGTTTGTTGAGAAAGCAGCGCAAGCGGGCTTTATGGTGCATAAAGTGACGGATTACAAATCGATGGTGAAATACCACGGCGAGTACCTTATCTTTCCTGCAAATGAAGGTAACCAATTGGCTGAGATTCCACTCTCGTTCAAAGCTGACTAAAGTGACATTTTGAGTGTTTAGAAGCCCCGGTTATTGGGGCTTTTTGTTTTCTAAACGGTTTGCTTCTTTCGCGATGGCTTTGACCATGCCTTTGAATATGAATAGATGGGCTGGCATCATGGCAAACCAGTAAAGCAGCCCGAGAAACCCCTGTGGGTGCCACCAAGCGGTGATATCCAGTTCTCGTTCATCACCATGGTCTTTGATGGTAATTTCTAAACGTCCAAGCCCTGGGCCTTTCATCCCAAAAAACAGGGAGAGGAACTGATCTTCCTCGCAGCGAATCACTTTCCAAGAGTCAATATAATCGCCGACTTTGAGCTCCGGCCCCGGAGGAGAAACGCGAATCGGTTTCCCGCCACCAAAAAAGATGTCGAGCCATTCACGTGTGCGCCACAAAATGTTGGCAAAGTAATAGCCTTTTTCACGACTCCCGATTTTTTGAGCCACTTTCCATAATGCCGCAGCGGAGGCTTGAGTTTTTATGCTCGCACCGGCTTGTTTAGGGTAGTAGCCATACCCTGGTTGCCATCGACGAAGTGCCGCTGGTTCAAAGCCCCAAACATTGCTGCGTACAAACGTGCCTTCATCTTGAATGGTATCGGATACCGCTTGCTCGTAGCTGATCAGCGTTTGCGGAAATCGTGCTTCAATCGCTTTGGAATCGGCAATGTAGTCATGCTCTAACCCCGCGAGTAATGCTTTGCCGATGTTTGCTGGTACAGAGGTGACCAAGCCGAGCCAGTACGATGCCATTTTTGGGGTAAGCAACGGTGTCGACCACAGCCGATAAGGCTTGTTGGTGATTCGGCAAGTGACTTTAAACTGCTCGCGGTAGCTGAGTGTATCTGGCCCACCAACTTCATAAATTTGGTTTTCTTCTGGGGGTGATGCTTCGGCCAGCTGCAATAAATAGTGATTGAGGTTGGGTAGGGCAATAGGGTTGGCTTTTGAGTCGACCCATTTAGGCGCGATCAAAATAGGTAAGTTGTAGACAAAATCTCGCATGATCTCGAAAGCCGCGGAGCCGGGGCCAATGATGACGCCAGCACGCAATTCAGTTACTGGAACGCCAGACTGTCGGATAATTTTGCCCGTTGCTTTGCGAGCGGCTAAATGGCGCGAGTTTCCGGTTTGCGGTTGGATGGCACTTAAATAAATGACATGTTTGACACGGCTTTGCTCCAATGCGTATTTAAAATTCAAAGCAAGGTTTAGCTCGTACTCAACAAAGTCATCGCCTTGTGCCATTCCGTGTACTAGGAAAAATACCAAGTCAAAATCGTTCACCACAGCGAGCGTGGCTTCTGCGTCGGCTAGGTCCAGATACCGCAACGTTAAATTAGGATGGGGCCGAGTCCTTGACTCCAAATAATCGATATGTCGCGCCGCGGCCGTGACGGCGTAACCTTTATCTAAGAGTAACGGAAGAAGTTGAGAACCAATGTAACCCGAGGCGCCTAGCACCAACACCTTTTTCATTATCTGTCCTTTTAATCGTTGGTGGAATAAACACCACAGAGTATAATCATGAGACACTTTCCCCATTCTATCAATAAGTTGTCGTTGGAGCGCTTGTGACTTTTCTCTCTCAACTCTCAATACATGCAGATAAAGCATTCTTACGTCGCTTATTCGCGATCGCGCTACCAATTACACTGCAAAGCATGATGTTTTCTAGCCGAAGCCTCGTCGATGTGCTTATGCTCGGCCAACTTGGTGAAGCTGAAATAGCCGCTGTTGGGGTAGCGGCGCGCGCGACGTTTGTTACTACCATCATGTTAGTTGGGGTGACGACGGGTGGTGCATTACTGACCGCACAATATTGGGGGGCAGGCGATAAAGTCGGGGTACGTCGCAGTACCGCTTTAACATGGATGATAGCCATGGTGTTTGCCGCCATTGCCGTTGCTTTGTTTGTTATTTTCCCACAGCCAGTTATGAAACTGACTACAGACTCACAAGAAGTGATTGAGTTAGGGGCCAGCTATCTAATTATTTCATCCGTTAGCATGTTTGCTGTTGCGTGTGTCGCTAGTATGTCGGTGGGCTTGAGAGCGATGCACCAACCGGGGCTGAGCACATTTTTTAGTGGTATAGGCATTCTGTCTAATGTTTTCCTCAACTGGGTGTTAATTTTTGGTCACTTAGGTTTTCCTGCTTTAGGGATTACAGGGGCAGCCATTGCAACGGTTATCAGTGGCGCTATCGAAGTCGGTTGTCTATTTGGCTATTTATGGCTGAAGAAACACATAATTGCATTTGGTTGGGATGATATACGCGCAGGTTTGGTTTTAGACAAAATAACGCGTTTCTTGAGCCTTTCCTTACCGACCACATTTAACTTTTTGGCATGGGCTGGTGGATTGTTCGCTTACCATGCCATCATGGGGCAAGCGGGTGTGCAAGGTTTGGCAGCGTTGTCGGTGATGACGCCCGTTGAGTCAATCGCTCTCGCTATGATGATTGGCCTATCGAATGCAGCTGCGGTTTTAGTGGGTAACCAACTCGGCGCGAAAAACTTTGAACCTGTGTATTACCAAGCTTGGGCTACGGTCATTTTGAATGTGTTTATCGCATTTGTGGTCGCTGTTGTATTGATAGTGTCCAATCAATGGATCCTTAATGCGTTTAGTGCACTGACAGCGGATACTCGCCAGTTAGCTGAACAGTTTATGGTGATTCTTGCTTTAGGTGTCGTACTACGCTCGGTGCCGATGATGGTCATTGTTGGGGTATTACGTGCAGGTGGTGACGTTAAGTTTTGTTTGTATCAAGACATTCTTGCGCAGTGGGTGATCGGGATTCCACTCGCTGCATTTGCAGCGATTCAGCTCGGTTGGGACCCACAATGGGTTTACTTACTCTTTTTGACCGAGGAAGTTGTGAAGTGGACGATTTGTCTGCCAAGAATGGTGAGCCGAAAATGGATGAAAAACCTTATCGGTCAATAGAGGTAAACAGAGCTTTCTGCAGCTGCAAAAATCTGCTCAATACGTCAACAAAATTAGGAACAGAAAGTGAATCGAGTTGCATTTGTACTCTCATAGTGTGATCAAGCATTCAAAATACTTTCTACTAACAGGATTTTAGTGTAGATTCTGATCCCAATTTTTAAATACCATCCGAGCGGCATAATCAATGTTAAAACTGTCAGACCTATGTAAAGGCTATGTAGATGGGGGAGAATTTCACCCTGTATTACAAGGGGCAGAATTAACATTACAGCAAGGTGACCAAGTCGCTCTGATGGGAGAAAGTGGTTCGGGTAAAAGTACTTTGCTGAACTTAATTGCCGGACTGGATACTGCAGACTCTGGTGAAGTTCAGTTTCCAAATTTTGCCATGCATGATGCGCCAGAGCATTTGAGAACCCTTTATCGCCGCAACAATATTGGTAATATCTTCCAACAGTTCAACCTGCTTCCTACGCTCAATATTGCCGACAATATTCGTTTTTGTCGTCAGTTAAAAGGTTTGCCAGAAGATAAAGAGTTGTGGCGTCAAATTCTTTCTGCTCTGGATTTAATGCCTCTGCTAGGCCGTTACCCGGAAGAAGCATCTGGTGGTCAGCAACAACGTGCTGCTATTGCTCGCGCACTCTATATGGAACCTAAAATCCTACTCGCTGATGAGCCAACTGGTAGCCTAGACGAGCGAAACGCAGAAGCGGTAATGCGCTTATTGACGAGTCTCGCTCGCCAACTGGAGTGTACTTTGCTGTTAGTGACGCACAGTGAAAAAGTGGCGGCCCATATGGAAGGTAAGATACGACTTCAAGGAGGGCAACTGCATGTTATGGCCCGTAGTTAAGGCACTACTCGGTCATTACCGTCGTTACCCACTACAAATTATTCTTGTCTGGCTAGGGTTAACCTTAGGCGTGTCCCTTCTTGTTGGTGTTACTTCTATCAACCAGCATGCAAAACAAAGTTATGCGACAGGAGAAAAGCTTTTCTCCAATCCTTTGCCATACCGAATCCGAACTAAACACTCTGCCAATAAAATCCCTCAAGGTTTCTATATCCAGTTGCGTCGAGCTGGGTTTAACCAATGTGCGCCGTTTGACGTGCTGCATCTAGATGCTAAAACCGATATGAGCTTGATGCTGGTGGGGATTGATCCTGTCGCGATGATTCCATTGCAGCAAGGCAAATCTTTGGGTGAGATGCCCGTTCTATCATTAATGAAACCTCCTTATCCCATTCTAGTCAGTCAAGATTTGGCCGCTTACATGAGTTGGCAGGATGGGGACTTTATTGAGATGAATGACGGAAGTCGTCTCGGACCGATTCAAGTCGATAAAAACAAAATGCTCTCAGGGACTCGACTGGTTACTGATATATCGTTGTTGCGTATGCTCAAGCGGAGCTCAGGTTTATCTGCGATTTCTTGTGGTGAAATGCCAGAGGAAAAGCTAATAGCACTGAAAAATATGCTTCCCAATGGCATGACGCTCGTTAGGAATACGCGTACGGAGCTTGAGTCGTTAACTAATGCATTCCACATGAATCTCACTGCGATGGGGATGCTGTCATTTTTGGTCGGGTTGTTTATTTTTTATCAAGCGATGTCTTTGTCATTTATTCAGCGACAACGTTTGGTGGGTATTTTGAGACAGACGGGGGTCAACGGAACGCAGTTGGCTCAAGCATTGTTGTTAGAGTTGTCGTTGCTCGTCTTTATTGCGTGGGCGTGTGGTAACTTTTTTGGTTTGATCTTGGCAAATGAGCTGATCCCTGCAGTCTCATCGAGCCTGAGCGATTTGTACGATGCCAACGTAGGCTTAACAATAGGATGGTCTTGGCAGTCCAGCTTATATAGTCTGATCATGGCAGCGATGGGCGCATTAATATCGTGTTTGTGGCCATTGATTCGTTTGTTGAAGTCACAGCCAATTCGTCTCTCTTCTCGACTGTCATTAATGCGATTTGCAGGGCGTGAGTTCTCTTGGCAGGCTCTTGCTGCGTGTGCGTTTTGTGTCGCGGCAATCGCAGTGTATCAAGCACCGAAAACACAAGAAACTGGCTTTGCCATTATTGCGCTGATGTTGGTTAGTGTGGCCTTGTTCATGCCATTTATTATGTGGCATATGTTCCAGAGCTTTTCTTACACCATGCGTTGGGTACGTGTACGTTGGTTTTTTGCCGATGCGGCTGCGAGCATGAGTTATCGCGGTGTGGCAACAATGGCGTTTATGTTGGCACTGGCGGCAAATATCGGCGTAGAAACGATGGTAGGCAGTTTTAGGGATACGACCGATAAATGGCTCAGCCAGCGATTGGCAGCGGATATTTATATCTATCCGACAAATAACTCAGCAGCTCGGATGAGTGCGTGGCTGCAAAACCAACCAGAAGTCAACTCGGTTTGGTGGCGTTGGGAAAAAGATATGCCAACCGAACATGGTGCTTTGCAAGTGGTGAGTACAGGCTCTTCTGAAGGTGAGCTAGATGCACTGACGGTAAAACTAGGTGTCCCGAATTACTGGTATCAACTGCACGCGACCAAGAGCTTGATGGTGAGTGAATCGATGGCCTTGAAGTTGGATATTCGCCCAGGAGACTTCATTAACTTGCAGGAACCACTAGGTGGAGACTGGCAAGTCGTTGGTGTTTATTACGATTATGGAAACCCGTATAACCAGGTGATGATGTCGCACCGGAATTGGCTGTATGCATTTGCAGGGACGGGCAATGTTGGCCTTGGTGTGGTATTAAAAGATAGCGTTAATGGGGAGGGGCTGAAAAATCGCTTAGAAAATGTATTCCGCCTCCCGCAAGACCGTGT
Source organism: Vibrio sp. V43_P6S15P86 (assembly GCF_009904725.1). Taxonomy (NCBI): domain Bacteria; kingdom Pseudomonadati; phylum Pseudomonadota; class Gammaproteobacteria; order Vibrionales; family Vibrionaceae; genus Vibrio; species Vibrio sp. V43_P6S15P86. The sequence goes on along the minus strand of NZ_WXWT01000356.1, from coordinate 3,341 downwards.
GTTTGATAATGGTAATATTTATAGTCAGGCAATGAGGGTATTTGATCATACCTTCGCTATTGCAGGAACCTTGGGCAACATCACACTGATTATTGCTGTGTTTGGTTTATTCTTCGCGACATTGGCGGGCGAGTTGTCGCGGCAGCGGCACTTCTCTTTGCTGAGATGTATGGGTGTATCCGGAAAGGAACTTGTCGCATTGGGTGGTTTGCAGTTGTTTGTCTTCGGGGCCATTTCCGCGATTATTGCGGTGCCACTTGGTCTGGCACTTGCACACTTGATCGTTGATATTATCATTAAGCAATCATTCGGCTGGTCTCTGGAGCTTCAAACGATCCCTTGGGAATACGCTCAAACTATTGCTTGGGCGATGCTTGCCATCATGATTGCTGGCGCATTGCCAGTTATTAGAATGATTAAGAGTACGCCAATGAAGTCATTAAGGGATGCGTTGTAATGAAAAAAGTGGGCTCTAAAAAACGCTTGTTAGTTTCAACGATCATTGTTATTACGTTTGCCTTTTTGACCGGGGCTGCTTTTTACTCAACTTTTTGGTTGGAAGCGACAGCAACACGAGAAAGCGAGCTTAACTCTATTCTAACGCGTGAAAATCAAACGATTTTCGAACCTGTATTACCTGACGAACATGTCTCTTTACCGTCAGATTTTCGCTTTCATCCCGAGTACCAACATGAATGGTGGCACTACTTTGCGAAACTGAAAGATGAACAAGGGAAAATATACAATGTTCAATGGAGTTACTTCAGGATCGCGACGGACGAGCGAGAAACCAGCGGATGGCAAAACCCTCAACTGTACATTTCACATGTTGTCGTTAGCCATGGTTCGCACGTCTGGAAAGAGCAACGTGTAGCGAGAGGCGGGATAGGCCAAGCTGGCATGACTAATCGTCCTTTCAGACTATGGATTGATAATTGGACGTGGCGCTCACTTGGTGCAACGCCTTTCCCCGGAAACTTGAATGTGACTACCGATACGTTTGGTTTAGATCTCAATGCTATGACAAACGGCCCCTTTGTCGTGAATGGAGACAAAGGTTTTCAGGTTAAACACGCGTTGCAATCTGTTGCCTCTTTTAGTTTTAGTGCGCCATTTTTAAAGGTGAAAGGGAGTTTGAACATTAATGGCAAACGCTTCTCTGTTGCTGGCTCTGCTTGGGCTCAGAAAGAGTGGGGCAGTGGCTTAATTGGTGAAGGGCAACAGGGTTGGGATTGGTTTGTATTCAATTTAGATGATGGTCGAGCACTGACAGTCAGCCGCTATCGCCACCATGGACAAACACCGCACGTGTTTGGCACCTTGTCCACACGCTCAGGTAAAGTCATCAATCTCTCAGACGATGATATCAGTATTAAACCAATGCAAGTGACCAGTTTATCAAATGGAAGAAGGCTGCCTTTGCAGTGGATTATTAATATTCCAAAGCATCAAATTAACTTGACCACTCGTATTATCAAATCAGATATGTGGCTTCCTTTTGTTATACCGTATTGGGAAGGCCCTACCTTAGCTTCTGGCTCCAACGAGGCTTGGGGCTTTATGCAGCTCACTGGTTATTAAATTCTGATAAAAACCACCCCAATGGGTGGTTTTTTAGTGGATGAAACTTCCTGAATTTTTCTCAAAAGTATGGGGTTATCATGACAGTACATGCCATGTTATGCTGATTTTCTCATAATCTTGATAAACATTTGGCGCGATAACAACAAGTACGCGCTGTGATCAAAATTGAGTGTTATGTTGGAAAATACGATGTATAGTAAACTTCATATCGGAAAAATCGAAGTTTATACTCTGAAGAAGCGATTATTCTAAAGTTTTCGACCGCTATACACTCTTATCATTCTTTGTTAATCGTTTATTAAGATAATAAATATAAGGACGAAACCATGAACGATGTCATTCGTGACTTTTTCAAAATGGAATCAGCTGGTGGTATTCTTCTCGTGATTGCAGCGGCAATTGCGATGACCATTGCTAACTCACCGCTGGGCGAAACTTATCAATCTGTACTGCATACTTATGTATTTGGTATGTCAGTTTCTCACTGGATTAATGACGGCCTAATGGCTGTTTTCTTCTTACTCATTGGCCTTGAAGTTAAGCGAGAGCTACTTGAAGGTGCGTTAAAATCAAAAGAAACCGCAATTTTCCCTGCGATTGCAGCGGTTGGCGGTATGTTAGCTCCTGCTCTTATTTACGTAGCCTTTAATGCCAACGATCCTGAGGCGATTTCTGGTTGGGCAATTCCAGCGGCGACAGATATCGCTTTTGCTTTAGGTATCATGGCATTATTAGGTAAGCGTGTACCAGTAAGTCTAAAAGTGTTCTTGCTGGCGCTTGCTATCATCGATGATTTAGGTGTGGTTGTGATTATCGCGCTATTTTACACCGGTGACCTGTCGACCATGGCGTTGCTTGTTGGCTTCATCATGACTGGTGTCCTATTCATGTTGAATGCGAAGGAAGTAACAAAACTTACGCCATACATGATCGTCGGTGCGATCTTATGGTTCGCGGTGCTTAAATCTGGTGTTCACGCAACATTGGCAGGTGTAGTGATTGGTTTTGCTATCCCACTAAAGGGAAAGCAGGGCGAACATTCTCCACTTAAACATATGGAGCACGCGCTTCACCCATACGTGGCATTTGGCATTCTGCCTCTATTCGCATTTGCCAATGCGGGGATTTCGTTAGAAGGCGTATCGATGTCAGGTCTAACTTCAATGCTGCCACTCGGTATTGCTTTGGGTCTACTGGTTGGTAAGCCTCTAGGTATCTTTACCTTTAGCTGGGCAGCGGTAAAAATGGGCGTTGCTAAGTTACCTGAAGGCGTTAACTTCAAGCATATCTTTGCGGTATCTGTGTTGTGTGGTATTGGCTTTACAATGTCTATCTTCATTTCCTCTTTAGCGTTCGGAAATGTAAGTCCTGAATTTGATACCTATGCTCGACTCGGTATCTTAATGGGTTCGACGACAGCAGCATTACTTGGCTATGCCTTACTGCACTTTTCTTTGCCTAAGAAAGCGCAAGCGTAAGATAAAAATGCGCTATTTTGTAAAGCCTCCCAATCGGGAGGCTTTTTTATACCCATAGTTCAGTACATCAGCGACTTAATAGCGACACTTTCGTATTGAGCGGATGTCTAGACCATGGAGATGAACGGAACCATCGAAAAAGGTAGGTTGGTAGATCTGCGGGCGAAAAAAAGCCCAGCCGAAAATTTGACTGGGCGGATACAAACATAGGAGTTAATAAGAAAAAAGCAGCAACGTAACAATTAGATGGAAACAAGTTTGACGGCCAGTGAAACTTAA
>NZ_WXWT01000397.1:0-18425 GCF_009904725.1 Vibrio sp. V43_P6S15P86 | reverse complement strand
GATAATAACAAGCCAAACCACCCCACCAGCTGGCACTTATACCGACTCGATAATCGTTGATGTTCAATTTTGAGCATCATATCAATTGCATAACTAGAGGCATCTATTCCAAAAAACTTTTGTAATCATAGTTTTCACTCTATTCCCGCTTAATTCTGTGCGATTAGTATGGTTTTGTTTTCACAACATTTAACTTGAAGGAATAAGGAAAACTATGAAGAAGTCACTGGCAGCACTAGGTTTGGCGTTGGTATTTACAGGAACAGCTTACGCAGCAAGCTGGGGTTACGAGGGGAGTCACGGGCCTGAGCATTGGGGCGAGTTTGCGTCTGAATGTTCCAAAGGTCAAAACCAAAGCCCAATTAATATTGTCTCCGCAGCAGAAGCGAAGTTAGACAAATCGCAGTTCGACTACCATGGCAAAGCAATCTCATTGCTCAATAACGGCCACACCCTGCAAACCAGCCTAGAGGGTGACAACACACTGTTGATTGATGGCAATGCATTCACGTTAAAGCAGTTCCACTTCCATACCCCGTCAGAAAACCATGTGGATGGCAAAGAATACCCATTAGAAGCGCACTTTGTGCATGCTGATACAACTGGCCATTTGGCGGTTGTGGCCGTGTTTTTTCAATCCGGAAAAGCGAATCCAGATTTAGCGAAGTTACTAGCAAACATACCAAGTAAAGATCAAGGTGTAGAGATTAAATTGCCATTTGAAACGGATGCGTTGCTTCCAAAAGACAAAGCGTATTATCGCTTTAATGGCTCACTAACGACACCACCATGCTCTGAAGGGGTACGTTGGTTAGTGATGAAAGAAGCACAAACCATTTCCCCTGAGCAGATTAAAGCGTTTACGGCAGTGATGGGGAAAAACAATCGTCCCATCCAACCATTGAATGCTCGTATGGTTTTAATGCAACACTAACCAATCCAAGCAAATAAAAAATGAAAAAGCCCGCTTGAATAAAGCGGGCTTTGTTATTGGTATTGATGGAAATTAGAAGCCGTGATCTTCTTGCTCTTCAGCTTTTATCATTTGAACTGGGTCGAGCTTGAGTGTTTGAGTTGGGAAGGCGATATCTGCTTCGTGTTCTTTAATGATGTTAATTACTTGAAGAAGAACATCCTGTTTAACCTCATGGTATCTCACCCAATTCACGGTTTTTGTGAAGGTATAAATGAAGAAATGCAGTGACGATGGACCGAACGTATCGAAGTTGACGATAAGCGTTTGGCGTGCATCAATATCTTTGTGATTCTTAAGCATCTCTTTCACCGCTGTAATGATTTGCGGCATTTTTTCGGCGTCGTCGTAACGAAGTCCAATTTTTTCGTAGATGCGTCGGTTTAGCATGCGAGATGGGTTTTCTACGACTATGTTGCTAAACACAGAGTTTGGCACATACAGAGGACGCTTATCGAAAGTTCGGATGATGGTCATTCTCCAGCCAATTCGTTCTACCGTACCTTCAATTTGGCGATCTGGAGAGCGGATCCAGTCGCCAACTTTAAACGGACGATCGAAGTAGATCATAAGGCCGCCAAAGAAGTTCGACAGCAGATCTTTCGCCGCTAAACCAACGATTAAACCACCAACACCACCAAAGGTGAGCAATCCTGACAGTGACAAGCCAAACGCCTGCATCACAGTGAGAATTCCGACGGTAATAAAGAACAAGCGCGCGACTTTAGCTATCGCTTGTACTGTGGTTTCATCTCGGTTTTTTTGTTCTAGGACGTACTCTTCAACATTGGTAATGAGTCGCATAACGGTCCAGACGAAGATACTGATCACCAAAATCAGTTTCAGCGTGCTTAACCAGTTTATTTTATCGTTGAGCTCGCTCTCTAATATGATGCCGATAGAGACGGTTGCTGGCCAACACCAAATGAGTGTACTGACTGGCGCTTTTAGCGCATCAAGCAACATGTCATCCCAGTGGAAAGGGGTTTTCTCTACTAGTACTGCGAGACGAGAGCGGATCAGTCGCCAAGCTATCCAAGCAATAAAGCTGGCGAGTGTAATGAAAAGGACACTCCCACTCCAATCTTGATGAGATGTTTCAATATAGCTTTGCAAATCGGTAAACCACTGTGACATATGTAACTTCTTTCTAGTGAACCATGGAAGGAAAGGTAGCAGATATTACTCCTTCACCCCAGTGATTTCCTTTAAATCATTTACTTATGTATAAATCGCCTGAGGTAGGCTATTTTATGAGGTGAAAAGTGAGTGGTCGAAACTGGATGATGAGCCGCCGTTCCATTCGTGTGCGGAGCTTCGTCATCTCCGATGTGCGTTGATATTTGAACGATCAATTATAACTTCTCTGACTTATCGCTAACATTTATCTTAAGTAAGTGTGAGAGTGTATTGGCTCTTGAATTAGCGGAGGCAGATATGGAATTTACAGAGCTGGATCGAAACGCGCTCTACGACATCTGGATGTCACAAAAAGCCAAAATGCACATCACTCAAATGGAAATGGCGAAGCGCCTTGGTTTGAGTCTACACGAGTTTTCTGGCTTGTTACGTGGTAATTCTCCACTGACGCTAGGTTTTGTAAAACAGCTATGCGAGCAGCTACATGTACGTCCTGGTCAGGTGATTCCGTCTTTGACGGAGCGTGATCTATCTGCATCTGGTACGGTTTATTTACAAAATCGTGTGACGGTGGATGGCGATATCAGTAACGTGTTTATCGACGGCAACCAAGTCGTGATCGAGTACGTTCACCAAGTTAGTTAGCTTGCTCGTCAAATTATCGGGTTGAAGAGCAATAAAAAACGAGCCAATTGTGGCTCGTTTTTTCGTTTCTGTTTTGCTCGCCTGCAAAGATTATGGGATTTTCACCAAGGAATCGCGAGAAAGGTCCGCGATAGACTTCGCACCAGTAAGCGTCATAGCTACACGCATTTCTTTATCGTACAGATCCAGTAGGTTTTCAACGCCTGCCCCGCCTTGCGCAGCCAATGCGTACACAAATGAACGACCAAGCAGTGTGCAGTCAGCGCCCAGCGCGAGCATACGAACCACATCAAGACCAGTACGGATACCAGAGTCAACAAAGATCTTAAGATCGCCTTTTACCGCATCTGCAATGCTTGGTAGTGCTTTAGCACTTGAAAGTACGCCATCTAACTGACGGCCACCATGGTTAGATACCACAATGCCATCCGCGCCGAAACGTACCGCATCTTTTGCGTCTTCTTCGTCGAGGATGCCTTTGATGACCATAGGGCCATCCCAAAAGTCACGAATCCACTCAAGATCTTTCCAGGAGATAGACGGGTCGAAGTTTGCGCCTAACCAGCCGATGTAATCTTCTAGTTTTGTTGGTTCGCCGCGATACGTTGAGATGTTACCTAAGTCGTGCGGCTTACCAAGTAGACCCACACCCAGTGCCCAGCTTGGGTGGCGCATCGCCTGGAAGACACGACGCATGGCTGCGTTAGGGCCGCTCATGCCTGAGTGCATGTCACGGTAACGCGCGCCAGGAACTGGCATATCAACGGTAAACACCAGCGTTGTGACGCCCGCAGCTTTTGCACGCTCAAGCACGTTCTTCATAAAGCCACGGTCTTTAAGCACGTAAAGCTGGAACCACATTGGACGTTCAATTGCAGGTGCGACTTCTTCTATCGGACAAACCGAAACAGTCGACATAGTAAACGGGATGCCTTTTTTCTCGGCTGCTTTTGCTGCTTGCACTTCGCCTCGGCGCGCGTACATACCAGTTAGACCAACAGGAGCTAGCGCGATTGGCATTGCCAGTTTCTCACCGAAGATCTCGGTTTCTAGGCTCAAATCTGTCATATCGCGTAGGACGCGTTGGCGAAGAGCGACATCACCCAAATCGTCAGTATTACGCTTCAGCGTGCGTTCGTCGTAAGAGCCGCCATCAATATAATGGAATAGAAACGGGGGAAGCTTGGCTTTCGCGGCAGCGCGGTAGTCAGTAGAAGCTGAGATAATCATAATGGTGTCCTAGCGGTTATTCTAAGCAAAGTTGTGGAGCAATTTGCTCTTTCGTTGAGCCTTCATCGCAAAGCAGTGAAGGCATCAAAATGAGTATAGTTACCTATGGTTCACTTACTTTTGAACTGGTGATGTTGGTAACTCATTTACATAATTGATTGAAAAATTTTGTTAAATCACTCAATCAGTTATACAAATTGGAAAGGATGACACAGCTGCCGGGGGGATTGATGTAGCAAGCTAAATCAACATGTCGGGGTAGTAGTGCTGACAGCTGTGTCAAATTAGGCAGAGCTACAAACCCTGCGTTTCGCGTTACTTCATCAAGACATCCGTCATTTGGAGGCCGTAAATCAACACCAAACCAATAATGCCCGTCATTACAATGTAGTAGAACGTAGGGATAATCGTCTTACGCAATGTTGCGCCTTCACGGCCAAGTAAGCCTACGGTGGCTGATGCGGCAACAACGTTGTGAATCGCAATCATGTTACCTGCGGCAGCGCCAACGGCTTGAAGCGATACAACAACCACACTCGAAATAGACAGTGTTTGTGCCACTTCGAATTGGAACTGGCTGAACATCATGTTTGAAACCGTATTTGAGCCAGCGATGAAAGCACCCAGCGCACCAACGGTGGCACTCAGTGCTGGGAACGCAGAGCCGACAAGGTCAGAGGCAAAGTTCGCTGTTGTGACCGGCATACTTGCTAGGTCAGCGCCGTTAATACCAGAGTTGATGAAGATACGAACCATCGGGATGGTAAATACCAAGACAAACCCCGCGCCAATCAGTGTTTTGCTTGACTCGCCAAATGCTTCACGCAATGGCTTTACGCTACCGCTTTGTAACATTGCAGCAAGTAGTGCGACAAACACCAGAATGCCACCAGGAAGGTACAAAGGCTGAATAGCGGCGCTAACGCCAGTCTCACCAAGAATGTTGCTGAACGACAAACTTACGCTTTGTACAAAGCCTTTCAGTTCTGGGCTTACGCGGCTTGCGACGAGAATTACCGCCAGCATTACATATGGTACCCAAGCTTTTACGATGCTCATTGGCTTGCCAGGATTGTCGTTTAGATCGACTTTTAGCGAGCCCAGCCATTCAGCAGGCCATTTGTCTTCGCTTTCGAAATCCCACTTAGTCTTTGGTACTAAGAAGCCTTTTTTCGCTGCGGTAACAACAATAGAAAGACCAACCAAACCACCGATAAGTGAAGGGAATTCTGCACCCAAGAACACACCAGTTAACGCGTATGGCACAGTGAAAGAGACGCCTGCGAATAACGCAAATGGTAGAATATCCAGACCTTCACTCCAGCTTCTGTTCTTGCCGAAGAAACGTGTTAACATCATCGCCATTAATACAGGGATCATCGTACCTACAACAGCGTGAATCACAGCAACGTGCGCGGTGATATCTTGCAGGTACATTTCCCATGTTGTGCCTTGTGCAGCCAAAGACTCACTGATGTTATGGGTGTCTAAACCTTTGTTTACACCCACGATGATTGGCGTACCCACCGCACCGAATGAAACTGGCGTTGACTGGATCATCATACCCATTAGGACAGCGGCAAGCGCGGGGAAGCCGATTGCAACCAGTAGTGGTGCAGCAATTGCTGCCGGGGTACCGAACCCTGATGCGCCTTCAATGAATGAGCCAAAACACCAAGCAATGATGATGGCTTGCACACGGCGGTCAGCTGAAATATCGGTAAATCCATTACGGATAGTGGTGATCGCTCCAGTGTGTTTTAAAGTGTTGAGCAAGAAGATGGCACCAAACACGATCCATAGAACAGAGACAGTAATGCCTAGCCCTTGGAATACAGAAGCCAGTACGCGATTGGCTGACATATCCCAAAACATTAGGGCAATAGCGACGGTTAAACCGAACGCAACAGGCATGGCTTTTTTAGCAGGCCAGTTGAGACCAACCAATAAGATGGCGGCAACAACAATTGGCGAAAATGCCACTAGGGCAAGTAGGGTTTCACTCATTTGTACATCCTTCGTACGCTGACTTCTCGAACGGTGTCAATCCGCTGTAGAGGTGACTTTTTGTTGTAATGGTTTTGTTAATTTGGCGTGAATTTACTCCTTTATTTTTTGTTGATATAGGGAAATAATGAAAATAATTAATTCCAAAAGTGACATAATCGTATGAGAGCAGACGACTTAATCCTATTTTCTCAAGTAATCGAACTGGGCAGTTTTAGTAAGGTTGCAGAGGCAAATAACCTTACAAATTCGGTAGTTAGCAAAAGAATGGCAAGGTTGGAGGAAGAGATAGGGGCGCAGCTATTATATCGAACAACGCGTAAATTGACCTTAACCGAAGCAGGTAAGGTGTTACTCCACAGTGCTAAAAATGTGAAGCAGGCCACTCAGGAGGCTATGGACGCTGTTGCAGGCTTTGGAGAGAATGTGAGCGGTCACATAAAAATGTCCGTGCCTTGTATCTCTGGAGATTTGATACTTGCTGATGCCGTTGCGGAATTTTGTAACCTTCATCCGGGTCTGACCGTGGACATGTCATTGGATAATCGTTTTGTCGATTTGGTGGCTGATGGTTACGATTTGGTCATTCGAACTGGCTACCTAGCCGATTCCAGTTTGATCGCACGACATATTCTCGATTCCCAATGGGTGGTATGCGCGTCCCCTTCATATATCGCTAAAAATGGGAAGCCGATCGAGCCGATTGATCTCACCACGCACAATTGTCTGCAATACGCTTACCAAACCACAGGTGCAACAGACTGGGAGTTCAAAGGAGAAGATGGTAATTACATCGTCAAAGTCTCGGGCTGCTTTTCTACTGATAACGCGACCGCATTACGTAAAGCCGCTCTGGGCGGCCATGGTATAGCTTACGTCCCGCGCTGTTTGGTGTACCACGATATTCGTAATGGCCAGCTGGTGGATATTTTCCCCGAACTGGTCGGCAAAAAGCTGGGTATCTACGCGGTGTACCCGTTTACTCGTCAACCACCGAATAAAGTGAAGCTGCTTATTGAGCACATTCGTGATCGTTACTTAACGATATCTCATTATTTCTAGGTTCTTCATAGATTTAAAACAATGTCGTTGAAATCAATATTGGGTGCTCTAAGGTGGTCACCGCAATAAAACGATATGAAAATAAACAACTTAATAAAAACAACGGAGTAACACGGACGTTATGCATTACCCAAAAACACGTAAAGATTCTGTCGTGGACACTTACTTTGGTCACGACATTGCCGACCCTTATCGCTGGTTAGAAAATGATCGCAGCGAAGAAACCGCACAATGGGTTTCGGGTCAAAACTCGGTAACATTCGATTTTCTTGGTCAGATCCCGTATCGCCAACAGATTCGTGACTTGGTCGCAAACAGTCAAAATTACGAGAAATACTCTCAGCCATTTTTGCGCGGTGATTATACTTACTTTTACAAAAACGACGGTTTGCAAAACCAAAGCGTGCTGTATCGTCGTAAAGGGGAGGGAGAAGCCGAAGTCTTCCTTGACCCAAATACGTTCTCTGAAGAGGGCACGACCTCTCTTGGCGAAGTCAGCTTCTCGAAAGATTATCGTTTGGTCGCGTATTCCATCTCTGAAGGGGGCAGTGACTGGCGCAAGATCTTTGTTATTGATGCGGAAACCAAAGAACAGTTAGAGCCTGAGATTGTGGATGCGAAGTTTACGTCGATTTCTTGGCGGGGCAGCAAAGGCTTCTATTACTCAAGCTATGATAAGCCGCAAGGCAGTGAGTTATCTGCGCGAACTGAACATCACAAGCTTTATTATCATGAACTTGGTACACCTCAGTCTGAAGATAAAGTGATTTTCGGTGAGTTGGATACGCAGGTTCACCGTTATGTGTCTGGTACCACGACGACGGACGATCGCTTCCTCATTATTTCTGGCGCAGAATCCACATCGGGTAATCGTCTGTTTTATATCGATTTACAGTCTGAGTCCCAAGCGATTGTGACCCTTCGTGATACAACGCAAGGCGACACCTACTTGATTGATAGCCAAGACGAAACCTTGCTGCTTTACACCAACCTAGATGCGCCGAATGGCAAAGTTGTCAGCTACAACACCCGAACAGCGCAATGGATGGATGTGATTGCTGAACAAGAACAGCCGTTAGAAATCAGCAAAGGTGGCGGTTATCTGTTTGCGACTTATATGGTGGATGTACTTTCTAAAGTGCAGCAGTTTAACTACCAAGGTGAATGGATTCGAGATGTTGAACTGCCGGGAGAGGGTACGGCTTATGGTCTAGCGGGTAAAAAAGAAGAAACCACGCTGTATTACACCTTTACTAACTACGTGACGCCACCGACGATCTTCTCATTTGATGTTGAGTCTGGTGAATCGACGCTGTTTCAAGAATCAAAAGCGCCATTCGACCGCAGTGAGTATGAATCAAAACAGGTGTTCTACACCTCAAAAGATGGCACGCAAGTTCCGATGATCATCTCATACAAGAAGGGCATCGCACTTGATGGCAGTGCGCCAACCATGCTGTATGGTTATGGCGGTTTTAATATCAGCCTCACTCCGATGTTTTCTGGCAATGTGGCCAACTGGCTAGAATTGGGTGGCATTTACGCTGTCGCCAACATGCGAGGCGGCGGTGAATATGGTAAAGCTTGGCACAACGCAGGCACTCAGCAGCAAAAGCAAAACGTATTTGATGACTTTATTGCGGCGGCGGAATACCTGATTGAAAACGACTACACTAGCTCGGATCGCCTAGCGATTCGCGGTGGTTCTAATGGTGGTTTGTTAGTTGGAGCGTGTATGACGCAACGCCCTGAACTATTCAAAGTCGCGCTGCCTGCGGTTGGTGTGCTTGATATGCTCCGTTACCACACGTTTACGTCTGGAGAAGGCTGGAAGTATGACTATGGCACGTCTGAACAAAGCGAAGCGATGTTCCAATACTTGCTTGGCTACTCTCCTGTTCACAATGTAAAAGAAGGCGTGCAGTATCCTGCGACATTGGTGACAACTGCCGATCACGACGATCGTGTGGTCCCAGCACATTCGTACAAGTTTATTGCGGAGCTGCAAGACAAGCAGCAAGGCGCTAATCCAGTATTAATACGCATTGATGTCAATGCTGGTCATGGTGCAGGGATGCCGCTGAGTAAGCAAATTGACCTCACCACAGACGTGTATGCATTTACGTTACATAATATGGGTATTGAGTCGATTTAATGCCTTAGTTGCTCGAAGCTTCTGAGAATAAAAAATGCCGCGACACTGTCGCGGCATTTTTCATGGTTGGGGGAACTCAATTCATACTGTTTACCAGTATTTGAGCCAGGTTGACTAAGTCTGACTCTTGAACCAACCAGTCTCGGCGGCCAAACCGAAAGGCAGCTACGCCATTCTTAAGACAAGATGAAATCATCACCTTTTCTTAATCCTAGTTTATGAATATGAAACTGTGATGAACCTAAGCCGCATTGTGCTGATTTTCACTGTTTTCAAGATCAAATGAGGCATCTATCAGTTTTTTCGTGTAGTCATTTTTAGGGTTTTGGAAAATATTTTCGGCTGTACCTTGTTCCATGACCTCGCCTCTTTGCATGACAAGAACACGATCAGAAAGGGCTTTGACGACTGATAGATCGTGGCTAATAAACAAGTAGCCAATGTTATGCTTTTTCTGCAAATCTTTCAGGAGATCAATCACAGTCAGTTGAACCGAGCGGTCCAATGCAGAGGTCGGCTCATCAAGCAAAATAAACGAAGGTTCAAGGATCAGTGCTCGCGCGATAGCAATACGCTGACGCTGGCCTCCCGAAAACTCGTGCGGATAACGGTTGATGGACGCGGGATCTAAGCGAACCTCACGGAGCACGTCGCGTGCTTTCTGCATACGTTCTTTTTTACTCAACATGGGCTGGTGGACAGTTAATCCTTCCGTGATGATCTCGCCGATAGTCATACGAGGAGAAAGCGAACCATAAGGGTCTTGGAACACCATCTGAACGTCTTTTTTCAGCTCAAAACGTTCTTTGTTTGTCAGCAAAGCCATATCTTGGCCTTTGTATTCGATTTTACCTGTGGATGGCAGGAGGCCTATCAGTGCGCGGCCGAGGGTAGACTTGCCTGAACCGGATTCCCCAACAATCCCGAGTGTTTCCCCTTGTTTGAGCTCAAGAGAAATGCCTTTTACGGCTTCGAAGTACTCATTTTTACTGGCAATAAAATGCGACTTTATCAAGAATTTGACTCGTATATCGTCAGCTTTTAATAGTTGTGTAGCACTCTCGCTAATAGGGTCCTTACTGCCTTTTGGAATAGAGTTGATCAGCATACGTGTGTATTCGTGCTTTGGGTCTTCGAAGAGTGTTTGCGTTTCGCCTTCTTCGACGACTTCCCCTTTACACATCACAATGACACGGTCGGCAAAGTGTTTTACAACGCCTAAATCATGAGTAATAAAAAGTATCGCCATGCCCATCTGAGCCTGAATTTCTTTAATCAGGTGCAGCACTTCTGCTTGAACCGTGACATCTAACGCGGTGGTTGGTTCGTCGGCAATTAAAATATCGGGTTCGTTAATCAGTGCCATTGCAATCATGATGCGTTGCAACTGACCGCCAGAAAACTCGTGCGGATATTTGCTGTACGCTCTCTCTGGCTCTGGCATGTGAACCAGTTCAAACAGCTCTAACACTCTCGCTTTGGCTTTCCGTCTATCCACTGGACGGTGGCACATGATGGCCTCAGCAACTTGGATCCCCACCCGCATGTAAGGGTTCAGTGAGGTCATCGGCTCCTGAAAAATCATACCGATACGATCACCGCGAATACTTTGCATTTCACGCTCCGTTTTATCCAAGATGGAGCTACCCTCAAACATGATGGATGAGTTCGTATGCAAAATAGCGTTGTCTGGCAATAGTTTCATCAGTGCATTGGTTGATACTGACTTGCCAGACCCAGACTCGCCAACGATGGAAAGCGTCTCGCCTGCTTTTAAATCGAAGCTGACATTCTTTACTGCATCGACGATCCCATCGTTTGTCGTAAAGCTGACCGATAGGTTATTCACCGAAAGAATGGTTTTAGAAGACATCACAGATCCTTGTGGTTGGTAAAGCAAATGATACTCAAGCAATGGACAGCACAAACCTAGCTGGCCTCAATGCTTGGGCTTTAGATTAATTATAAAGGTGAGAAGGCGAAGACTTTGCCGAACTCATCGCTTGCAAATGCAAAAACTGCTCATGTGCGCGCGTCACATGGTCTAGCTCAATCATCCATTGAGCATTGCGTTGAGCAGAGCAAAATGCCGCCATATGAGCTAACAAGTCTTCACTTTGTTGACCAAGTAAATGACCCACACGCTCAATAAGTTCATGATTCTCTAATTGCAAGAATTGGAATAGTGCGTACGTTTGATTGAGTGTTGAAAAAGCATCGTGCTGCAATCCGAGTTTGTTGAGAATCTCCGATTGTGCGACGCACGCATCTCTAAGCCCAGTGATGAGACAGACAAACTGACAAGGTTTGGTTTGAGCATTTTCGAGCGCCGAATGAATGTGGTTGGGTAGATTGCTAAGTACATCGTCGTATAAACGATGTGCCTCGGGCCAGTGGCCTTGTTCCATCAATTGCTCTGCTTTCAAGTAGCGCATCCAGCATTGCTCAATATTCATGTCCATCTCCACAAGAGTTGATTTGTTTTGATATTAAATGAAATTGATTATCAATTGCAAGTGCGTATTGATATCACTTTTGTGCTCATAAAATGTCCAATCAAACTAGGGTGGAAGGTAAATCACTTAAAATTAAGCAAATAATCTCTACACTCAAATGACGAAAATAAGAAAAAAGGAAGTGGATATGGCAATACTAAGATTGGAAGCTAAGCAGCTATATTCTGTAGCAGATCTAGAGAATATGCCATGTAAGTCGACCAAGGAGTTACCTCCAATTGATGAGATTGTGGGCCAAGAGCGCGCGCAAAAAGCGGTCGAGTTTGCGATGTCCATCAAAGAGAAAGGGTATAACATCTACGCCATTGGTCAGAATGGGCTAGGTAAACGCACCATGATCCTGCGCTATCTGAATCGTCACCAGCACGATGCAGCAGCCTTGTTTGATTGGTGTTACGTTGCGAACTTTGAAGATACCCGTACACCCAAGGTATTGAAGCTGCCTTGTGGTATCGGGAATAAGTTACGTGTTGATATTGAAGCCTTAATGGGCAAACTACTGAATGCTTTACCCCTAGCGTTCGACAACGAAATGTACTTTAGCCGCGCTGAGCGATTAAAAAACCAATTAGCGGCGAAGCAACAAAACGAACTGGACCGCATTAGCCGAGAGGCAAAAGAGAAAGGCATTAGCTTGACGCTTACCACACAAGGCGATTATCAGTTTGTTGCCATGAATGGTGATGAGCTTCATACGGAAGAGTCTTTTGATGCACTAAGTAAGAAAGAGCAAGAGCAGTTCAGCGATGCCATTGATGAACTCGAAGTACGATTACGTTCGATGGTCCGTGAACTCACAGAGTGGGAAGAAACTTACAGCGACAAAATCAAAAAGCTTAATGATGAAGTGACGCTCGATGTGATTACTCACTTCATTAAAAAGCTCAAAGTGGATTACGCGGAATATTCTGAAATCAAAACGTACTTAACTGAGCTGCAAAAAGATATTGTTGAAAACGCAGATATCTTCCTTGATCAAAGTGGTGAGCAAGGCGAAATTGCGACGGCGTCGTTGGATAAAAAATTACCACGTCGTTATAAAGTGAACGTCTTGGTAAGCCGCAACAGCAGTGACTTTCCTATCGTTGTTGAAGAAAACCCCAATTACCATTCGCTCTTCGGTTCGATTGAGACAGCCACTTTCAAGGGAACCGTGTTTACCGACTTTTCGCTGATTCGTGCGGGGAGTTTGCATAAGGCGAATGGCGGCGTTCTGTTAATGGATGCACAGAAAGTGCTTGAGCAGCCTTACGTTTGGGATGGTTTGAAGCGCGCACTGCGTGCTCGTCAATTGAGCTTTACCTCCCTAGAAAAAGAAGTGACATTGACAGGGGCGGTATCACTCGATCCCGAGCCTATCCCGCTCGACATTAAAATCATTCTGTTTGGTGACTACCGAACTTATCAATTGCTGCAGCATTACGATCCAGAGTTCAGTGAGTTGTTCCGAGTGACAGCGGATTTTGAAGATGAGATGAAGCGGACGCCAGAGTCGGAACTGCACTATGCGCGCTTTATTTCTAGCGTCGTGAACGATAACAACATGCTGCACTGTGATAGAAAGTCCATGGGACGGATTATCGAATACAGTTCACGCTTGTCTGGTGATCAAACCAAGCTATCACTCCACTCTGCGAATATTGCGAATTTATTACGTGAGTCAAACTATGTTGCTCGTCAAGCCAACTCCAACATGATCCGTATCGGTCATGTGGAAGAGGCGCTCAAGAACCAAGAAATGCGAGTGAGCCGATTACGCGATAACGTGATGGAAACGTTTGTTAACGGTACAACCTTGATTCGCACTGAAGGGAAGGCTATCGGTCAAGTGAATGCCCTCTCGGTATTAAGTACCAGTGACTACATGTTTGGCGCGCCGAATCGCATCACCGCGACGACGTGTTACGGCGATGGGGATGTTATCGATATCGAACGCAGTGTGGATTTGGGCGGCAGTATTCACTCTAAAGGCGTGATGATTCTATCGGCCTACTTGTCTTCCGTGTTTGGTAAAACGGCGCGAGTACCATTAACCACAACGATTACGTTTGAGCAATCTTATGGTGGTGTCGACGGTGATAGTGCCAGCATGGCAGAGCTATGTGCTGTGGTGTCTGCTTTTTCAAAGCAACCAAACCGACAAGACATTGCGATTACAGGCTCGATGAATCAGTTTGGTGAAGCTCAGCCGATTGGTGGTGTGAACGAAAAAATTGAAGGCTTTTACGATGTGTGTGTGATTAAAGGTCGTCATGAAGGGCAGGGGGTCATTATCCCGCAATCTAACGTTCACAACTTGATGCTCCGTTCCGACATCGTGAAAGCAGTAGAAAAAGGTGAGTTTAATATTTGGGCGATTGATCATGTCACTGAAGCCATCGAGCTGTTCACGGGGAAAGTCGCCGGTGAGCCAACCGATGAAGGTTCTTATCCAATAGATACGATTTTTGGCCTTGCTCAAGCTAAACTCAATTCGTTGAGAAAGTAGCCTAAAACCGCCCTAAATGTGAATGTATCTCATCATAAGTGATCATAATTCATCATAACGACAATATCCCGACACTACTGTCGGGATATTGTCAATAACAGATTGAAAATGGGGACTTTTTGTACTAGACAAAAGTGTGATCGACCTCTAATATTCGCCACTTGTTTATTTGTCTGGGAACTTTCCCGTCGCAAGGAAGCATAGATATTCAAATAACCGAAATGCAGCTTCAGTATTGAGAGTTGCTTGAGTTCGTTTGGATATAGGCATCACGCATACAACTGAGGTCCAGTCATGCAGTTATCACTGAAAAATTTGTCAGTACGAACGCAAATTTTGGTTCCGGTATTATTTACCGCGATTGTTTTGTTTATTGCTTTGTGGATTACTAAAAACAATCTTCAAGCTGAGCAAGATGTTATTGCTTCCAACCAAGAGTCTTTGGTTTTCCATAAAGACACTTTGGCGCGTATTGACGATGAAATTTATCCACTTCGTATTACAGCGGTTTACGCTATCTACGACGCTTCCCGTCGTGAAAATTTTCTTAATGAATTGAAAGAAGGCTTAAAGCAGGTTGAAGCTGATTTAGGTGCGATTGAAGCTCGTAATCTGTTTCGTGAAGATGCGATTAAAGTTCGCCAAGCGATCGAAGCCTATGTTCGATATTCAGAGCGCTCAGTGGCTTTCTTTAACCAGTACGATCAAGGCTTGAAATCGGACAGTGAGTACCGTGCATTCATTAAAGAGTACCGTAATGTTGGCCGAGAAATGGTTCAACAAATCAATACTCTGTCGAAGCATGTGAATGACCAAGCAGAGCAGTCAACCATAAGAAGCCATCAACAGAATGAGCGTGTACAAAACAACGCTATGCTGACAGTTCTTGCGGTATTTGCGTTCTCATTGGTCGGGGCGTGGATCTTATCAGGCATGATTGTTACGCCTATTCAAAAACTTCAAGAAGTGATGCGTCAGTTAGCAATGGGCAACTTGTCAGTTCGCGCAGATGTAGACGGTGATAACGAAATTGCGAAGCTGAGCAAAGATGTTAACCAAACAGCAGAACAGCTTTATAACACGGTCGACCAGCTTACTCGCATTAGTGAAGAGGTTGCCTCGGCATCGACTGAGCTTGCCGCAGTAATGACGCAAGCAGAAGCGAATGCTCAGCTAGAGCTCGCTGAGATCGAACAAGTTGCATCGGCTGTTAATGAACTTGCTAGCACGGCAAACAACGTGAGCGATAATGCAACGTCTGCGGATTCGACAGCTCGCGAAGCTGATGGTCTTGCTCAATCAGGTCTGGCTATCTTCCAAGAGAGTGCAGAAGCAAGCGCACAGATGTCTCAGGCATTGAACGATGCAGCGCAAGTGGTACTGCGTTTAAAAGAGCAGTCGGTTTAGATCAACGACGTTATTGAAGTGATTCGCGGTGTCTCTGAGCAGACCAACTTACTTGCATTGAACGCTGCGATTGAAGCTGCACGTGCTGGTGAGTCTGGTCGTGGTTTTGCGGTTGTTGCGGATGAAGTACGTATGCTCGCGGCACGCACTCAAGACTCGACTCAAGAGATCCAAACGATTATTGAAGAACTTCAAGCGCAGTCTGGGCTTGCGAATGACAGCATGCAAGTCAGCCTTGATATGCTCAGTCGTAACAACGAACTGACGCAACAAGCGAATGAGGCATTGGTTGGTATTACCGAGTCGGTAGCCAACATTAACGATTCAAACACGCAAGTGGCAACCGCAGCCGAAGAGCAGTCTCAAGTCACTCAAGACATCAACCGAAACGTGGTTAACATGTCTGAACTGGTTAACCAGAATGTGGCGGGTATCAGTCAAAGCGCAAGCGCGAGTACTGAGCTTTCATTACTTGCAGAGAAGCAGAAAGAGCAATTGAGCTTCTTTAAGCTTTAATTCGCCATTCGCCTAACAAAATGTATAAATCCCTGAGCTATTGCTTGGGGATTTTTTGTTTGTGAGAAACGGATTTAAAATCAGGAAGTCTATCTAAAACAGTCATTTAGTGAAAATATTTTGCGAGCAAAATCACATATAATGAGATTGTTTTTACATTTTTCGCGTCAAAATTTTTTTGACGCGAACGATTTTTTTACCTCAACCGATAACTTGATGGTTGAGAGGTATTCATATCGTCATTTTACTTGGTGTTTTCTTCTATAAGTGCTGTTTATTCAACGCGTTGCGTGAAAAATAACAGCTGCTACTATGCCGCCAGTTTTCTCGTTGGTACAGAAAAGTCCTGTTTTTCTGGTGAGAAAATACATATAAAACAATGATATGGAAAATAACAATGAAATTAAAAACTTTAGCTGTAGCAGTGGCGCTAATGGCATCAGGATCTCAAGTTGTCGCTTCAGAACTATACAACCAAGATGGCACTTCTCTTGAGATGGGCGGCCGCGCTGAAGCGCGTCTTTCTATGATGGATGGTAAGGCAAAAGACCGTACTCGCATCCGTCTTAACTTCCTAGGCAAACAGGAAATCAATGAAAACCTATACGGTGTTGGTTTTTGGGAAGGTGAGTTCGAAACAAAAGAAGAAGGTGCCGTAGATAACAACAGTGATCTTGAAACTCGTTACGCTTACGCAGGCCTAGGCGGTAAATACGGTGAAGTAACTTACGGTAAAAACGACGGTGCATTATTCGTTCTTACTGACTTTACCGATATTATGGCTTACCACGGTAACACTGCAGCACTTAAGCTGCCTGTATCTGACCGTACAGACAACATGCTTTCTTACAAAGGCCAATTCGAGCAACTAGCTGTACGTGCTAGCTACCGCTTTGCTGACCGTACAAGAGACGTGAATGGTTTTGCAGATAACAACGAAGATGGCTTCTCCCTATCTGGTATCTACGCATTTGCTAATACTGGTATTGAACTAGGTGCTGGTTATGCAGACCAAAACGATAGTGATGAGTTCATGCTTGCTGCTGCATACTCTGTAGGTGATTTCTACTTCGCTGGTAACTACACAGGCGCAGACGTGGATGTTGCAGGTGAGTCTGCGGATTACAAAGGCTACGAACTAGCTGCATCATACACTATGGGTCAAACTGTATTTACTTCTACGTTCAACAAAGGTGAGCTAGAAGATGCTGATACTGTAGAAAACCTAGCTGTTGATGTTACTTACTACTTCAAGCCTAACTTCCGTGGCTACGCATCATACAACTTCGATCTAATGGATAACGAAGGCGCTGATGAAAAAGATGAGCTAGCGCTAGGTCTACGTTACGACTTCTAAGTCGAAACTGTTATCTAAGATACTGCCTTATTCTTAGTAAACAAAACCCCTTACTGCAAAGTAAGGGGTTTCTTGTTTTCCGGGTATCAAAACTGGTCGCTACTTGGTGCTCGTTATCAAAGCTACCTTTTTAGTGTGAGTTTAGTCCCATCAAATTTTAGGTGACTCAGGAGACTTTTAGCGTTGGTTTTACCAACCTCATCAAACTCCATTCCATAGCGAGCATGGTGTGTCGATTTTTGTAAGTTACAAATACGACCTCTCAATGGCGCGAGCATGTGGCTTTCACCGGGCATGGTTAGGTCCAATGAAACGCGATCACCAACCTGAAGTGGTCGGCTCATTGGTGATGTCACAAAGCGGCACCCACTACGAGATAAATCTCTTATCTCGCATTCAGTTCGATAGGCTTCTAAACAAACGCGCGCTCTCAAATTCACTTCGTAACGTACTTCTTTACGAAGCTGAAAGACCTGCATGGTGTTAGGTAGACTTAGCACTAAAATTGGATACGGGTCGCCGAGTCGGTGCTGCAATTGCGCCCGAAATGGAATGACAGCACCTTCCCCTCGATGAGAGTACGCTTTTACATTGATCCAAAAGCCTTCTTGAAAATAGAACTTCAAGTCTTCATCGGAGATGTTCGGAACCTCTATCAATGCAGTATTATTTGAGTGACAGCCAACAAATGTGCTGGTTGTAATAAACTTTGTACCAACGGGGGTGGTGACGTTTAAGCTCACTTCACTGCCATGTTCGACCATTGCCATTGCATCGGTGCTATTTAATGTACTTGCCTGACGTTCTGGTGCCTTCTTGCTTTGCAGAGGTAGCTTGCCGTCTCTGGCAATTGGGCTCATATTTCTCATTATAATTGTCGTACCTGATGTAAGAAGGTAATCGCGTGAGGCGAAGCAGCACTCCCGCAT
>NZ_WXWT01000355.1:0-18501 GCF_009904725.1 Vibrio sp. V43_P6S15P86 | reverse complement strand
GTAATTGATTTACATCATGTATTAATTTTTTTTCACAATTAACAATGAGCTCAGTGATAAGAACCTAACCCTTAGGAATTATAATGAGCAAGTTGAAGCTAGTAGTCATCGGTAACGGTATGGTAGGGCACCGTTATATTGAAGACTTAGTCGAGAAAGCTGATATCTCTAATATGGAGATTACCGTTTTCTGTGAAGAACCTCGTGTCGCATACGACCGTGTGCACCTTTCCTCTTACTTTTCTCACCATACTGCAGATGAACTTTCTTTAGTAAAAGAAGGCTTCTACGAGAAACACGGTATTAATATGCTGATCGGCGAACGCGCGATTAACATCAACCGTGAAAACCGCATTGTTTACTCAAGCACTGGCCGTGAAGTTCAATACGACAAGCTGATTCTTGCTACAGGCTCATTCCCATTTGTCCCGCCTATCAAAGGTCATGAAAGCAAAGACTGTTTTGTTTACCGCACGATCGAAGATCTAAAAGCGATTGAAGCGTGTGCGAAAAACAGCAAATCAGGCGTGGTTATCGGTGGTGGTCTACTCGGTCTTGAAGCGGCAGGCGCACTAAAAGCATTGGGTGTAGAAACACACGTTGTTGAGTTCGCACCAAAGCTGATGGCTGAGCAACTTGACCTTGCTGGTGGTAACCAACTTCGTCAAAAGATCGAGCGTATGGGCGTGAACGTTCACACCAGCAAAAACACGCTTGAGATTGCGGCAGAAGGCACAAACGCACGCAACGTTATGCGTTTTGCTGACGGTTCAGAGCTAGAAACAGACTTCATCGTATTCTCTGCAGGTATTCGTCCACAAGACAAACTAGCTCGTCAAATGGAGCTAGAAGTTGGCCCTCGTGGTGGTGTTGCCATCAACGACCACTGCCAGACTTCTGATGAGAACATCTACGCTATTGGTGAGTGTGCGTCTTGGAACGACATGTTCTACGGTCTTGTTGCTCCGGGTTACAAGATGGCGACGGTTGCCGTTGATCACCTACTAGGTAACACAGAAAGCAAATTCGAAGGCGCTGATATGTCTGCGAAGCTAAAACTGCTTGGTGTGAAAGTGGGCTCTATCGGTGATGCGAATGGTCGCACTGAAGGTTGTAAGAGTTACGTTTACCAAAACGAAGAACAAGAAGTTTACAAACGTCTTATCGTTTCTGAAGACAACAAGAAACTGCTTGGTGCGGTATTAGTGGGTGATACGTCTGACTACGGCGATTTGCTTCAATTGATGTTGAACGAAATCGACCTACCAGAACACCCAGATGCCTTGATCCTTCCTGCACACGCAGGCGCTGAGAAACCAGCACTAGGTGCCGACGCTCTACCAGAAAGCGCAGTGATCTGTTCATGTTTCGATGTAACCAAAGGCAAGATCGCACAAGCGGTTGCTGATGGCCACCATACATTGGGCGACATCAAAGCAGTGACTGGCGCTGGCACAGGCTGTGGTGGTTGTATTCCTCTAGTCACTTCTGTTCTAAACGCAGAGCTTGCTAAATCTGGTATTGAAGTGAAGCACGACGTTTGTGAGCACTTTGCTTACTCACGCCAAGAGTTGTTCCACCTAATCCGTATCGAAGAGATCAAAACGTTTGATGAGCTTTTAGAGAAATACGGTAAAGGTTACGGCTGTGAAGTTTGTAAACCACTGGCTGGTTCTATCTTGGCTTCTTGCTGGGGTGAGCACATTCTTAAGCCACAACTGGTTAAGCTGCACGACACCAACGATAACTTCCTAGGTAACATTCAAAAAGATGGTACTTACTCCGTAATCCCACGTATGGCGGGTGGTGAAGTTACACCTCAAGCACTGGGTGCACTAGCGAACGTTGCTGCAGAATACAACCTATACACCAAAGTAACCGGTGCTCAACGTATTGGTCTGTTCGGTGCTCAAAAAGACGATCTTCCAGAGATCTGGCGCAAGCTTATCGACGCTGGCTTCGAAACAGGTCAAGCGTACGCAAAAGCACTTCGTATGGCGAAGACATGTGTTGGCTCAACGTGGTGTCGTTACGGCGTTCAAGATTCTGTTGGTTTAGGCTCTTATATTGAGAACCGTTACAAAGGCATTCGTACACCTCATAAGATGAAGTTCGGTGTTTCTGGCTGTACTCGTGAGTGTGCGGAAGCACAAGGTAAAGACCTTGGTATCATCGCGACTGACGCAGGTTGGAACATGTACGTATGTGGTAACGGCGGTATGAAACCTCGTCACGCAGACCTACTTGCAAGTGACCTAGATAAAGAAACGCTAATCAAGTACATCGACCGCTTCATGATGTTCTACATCCGTACTGCTGCGCCACTACAACGCACATCCGTTTGGATGGAAAACATGGAAGGTGGCGTTGACTACCTACGCGAAGTGATTGTTGAAGACAAACTTGGCATCAACGCTCAACTAGAAGCAGACGTAGCGAAGCTTGTAGACGAGTACGAATGTGAGTGGACTGCCACCATCAACGACGAATCACAACTGACTCGTTTCGCGCACTTCATCAACTCTGACAAGCGCGATGACAACGTTGTGTTTGTACAAGAGCGCGAACAGCACCGCCCAGCAACCTTCACGGAAAAACATCCTGAAGCGAAAGGCGACATCCTACACGTAGCGATCACTGAAGCATAAGGGAAGGTTGATTATGTCATTTGAAAAGATTTGCAAAATCAGCGACATCGTACCGGGCACGGGTGTTTGTGCACTGGTTGATGGTCAGCAAGTTGCGGTATTCCGCCCAACGCAAGCAGAAGAAGTGCTGGCGATCAGCAACACAGACCCGTTCTTCCAATCAAACGTGCTTTCTCGCGGTCTGATCTGTGAGCACCAAGGCGAGCTTTGGGTGGCAAGCCCACTTAAGAAGCAACGCTTTAACCTGACAACAGGTGCGTGCATGGAAGACGAGCGTTTTAGCGTGAAAGCGTACAAAACGCGCGTAACCAACGGCGAAGTAGAAATTTCTGCATAAGCTTGGTTTCCATTCCCTCCTCTAAGGGGGAGGGAATGAACTGAAACCTAGATTTAATAGACAAAGGCTTTCCAAGAGTCATCTTGGGGGAACAGGGAAGCGAGATGATGTCGACAGCAGTGGGTGTCAACGGGAAGCCTTTCTCTATTCAATCTTTAACTTTTTAACTTTCAATTTTGAATAAGGACACATTCATGTCTACAGACTTTAAACCTGCTGAATTCGTGCAAACCATGATCAACGTGGGTGAAGCGAAAATTAATACCAGCACTCGAGATCTTCTGCTTCGTGGCACGATGGCAGGCGTTATTCTGTCTCTTGCAGTGGTGGTTGCTATTACCGCAATTGTACAAACGGGCATCGGCCTTCTGGGGGCGCTTGTTTTCCCTGTGGGCTTTGTGATTCTCAGTGTGATGGGTTACGACCTTGTAACCGGTGTTTTTGGTCTTGCTCCTTTGGCTAAGTTTGCTAACCGTCCGGGTATCACTTGGGGTCGTATTTTCCGTTGCTGGGGATTGGTAGGTTTGGGTAACCTAATCGGTTCTCTAATAGTGGCTTACCTAGTGGCAATCTCTCTAACGGGTAACTTCTCTCTAGAATTGAACGCGGTAGCGAAGAAGTTTGTCGCTGTATCGACTGCCCGTAGCCTTGGTTTCGAAAACATGGGTATGGACGGATGGATCACGTGTTTTGTACGCGCTATCTTCTGTAACCTAATGGTGTGCCTAGGCGTGATCGGCAACATGACGGCACGTTCAGTATCTGGTCGTGTAGCGATGATGTGGTTCCCAATCTTCATCTTCTTCGCACTCGTATTTGAGCACACCGTGGTAAACATGTTCCTATTCCCACTGGGTATGATTCTAGGTGCGGATTTTGGTATCGCGACTTGGTTGAACTTCAACCTTATCCCAACCATCTTAGGTAACATCGTTGGTGGTCTTGTAATGACTTGTCTGCCACTGTACCTAACTCATGCGAAAACAGCGCCTTCTATCAACGTAGTTGAAGAAGAAGTAAAAGCAGAGCCTGCAATCGCAAAATAAACTGCTTTTATCTGGCCCTACCTATGGAAGGTAGGGCTACTCAACTCATTTAACTTTCAATAGATATTGTATTGATTTAGCTATAAAAAGTAATAACTCCTTGGGGTGATTTTAACCTTGAGTTAATGACTTGAGTGTTACTTTTTATGTCCAAATTTTCGTTAGGCGTTGATATGACAACTGTTAACTCATCTTTAAACAGCGGCTTTGTTTCTCTTGTTGGTGCAGGTCCTGGTGACCCTGATTTACTCACAGTAAAAGGCTTAAAAGCCATTCAAGCGGCTGAAGTTGTTGTGTACGACCGATTGGTATCAAAAGATATTCTTGAGTTGGCCCATGCATCAGCAGAGATGATTTATGTTGGGAAAAAGCTCGATTTTCACTGTGTACCTCAAGATCAAATCAACCAAATCTTGGTGCAGAAAGCGCAAGAAGGTAAACGCGTTGTGCGCCTAAAAGGTGGGGACTCATTTATCTTTGGCCGTGGTGGTGAAGAGCTAGAAGAGCTAGCCGAATTTGGCATCAAATACGAAGTGGTTCCTGGTATTACGGCGGCGGCGGGCGCGACGGCTTATGCTGGTATTCCATTAACACACCGCGACCATGCACAAAGCGTTCAATTTATCACTGGTCATGTACAAAAAGATGGTCGTGAGATTGAATGGCATTCACTAGCGCAATCCAACAACACACTTGTGTTCTATATGGGGTTGAAGCAAAGCGGCCACATTATGGATAAGCTGATCACTCATGGGTTAGATCCTGAGATGTCATGCGCCATTATTGAAAACGGTACGCGCCCGGAGCAGCGCGTGCTCCAAGGAAAGTTGAACGAGCTATCGATCATGGCAGAGCAAGCCGTGAGCCCAGCATTGATTGTGGTTGGCAGCGTGACTCAACTTCACAACAAGTTGGATTGGTTCGCAAAGTAATACTGCCCAGAAGTGACTATATTTTACAGGGACTTTGCTGCCTCTGCATTTCTTGCTTACGCATAGGCATTTGATCAATGAGGTTGTTGATAAACGGCCAGTCTGTTTCTGCGCCCCAACGGTGCTTTTCTAGACCATCTTTACCAAGCAAAATAGCAGTATGAGAACCTTTTTCGACCGCATAAAGACGAGCTAGCATTTTTAGGTCGAACTCTTCTTTAAGCCAAGCAGGAAAAGTATAACCTTGTTCTGTAATGACCAGTGTGACGACATCTCTGTCTTCCAACTCACACTCATTCATAAGTGTTTCTAGCAAGAATTGTTTGACGTATTCATCATTTTCCGGCGCAAAGTAGAGCACACTCCGATGGGGCCAGTATTTGGAGTGCGCTGGATAACCAAATGCTGTCGATGACAAGATACAAGAAAGTAGTATCACTAGTAACTTTCCGCCCATGATAGTTCCCCTAGAAACCCAAATAACTTTTTATACGTTAAGTTTAGTGGAATTGGCTCATTGTGCTTTTTCCAAAACTGGCATAGGGTAGGCAGCAAATAAATTGAGCGTAGAAATAGATGAGTTCGGAAAGCAAACAAAAAATCGCCATTTTGGTTGATGTACAGAATGTGTATTACACCTGTCGCGAAGCGTATCGAAGCAATTTTGATTACAACCAGTTTTGGTATGTTGCCACACAAGGGAAAGAGGTGGTATGTGCTCGTGCTTATGCCATTGCGAGTAACGATCCCAAGCAACGTCAGTTCCACCATATTCTTCGTGGTGTTGGCTTTGAGGTGATGCTTAAACCCTACATCCAGCGTCGTGATGGCAGCTCGAAAGGCGATTGGGATGTGGGTATTACTCTCGATGCAATTGAAATTGCTCCCGAAGTTGAGGAAGTGATTCTAGTTTCGGGAGATGGAGACTTTAGTCTGCTAGTAGAGAGAATTCAGCAGCGCTTCAATAAAACGGTGACCGTTTATGGTGTACCTAAGCTAACATCCCAAACTCTGATTGATTGTGCCGACAATTTTGTCGCGATTGATGACGATTTCTTGCTGTAGTTAATAGTGCAATAAAGAAAGGCGAGTCACTCAGGCTGTACGAAAACGTACAATGACTCGCCTCTAATTTATCGTTGATTTGGCTAGTTACGAAGGAATGATCATTTGCCCTAGCAAGTAACCCAAGCAACACGCACCAATCACGCCGATTAAGCCCACAGACATGAATGAGTGGTTGAAGTACCACTTACCAATCTTAGTTGTGCCCGAGGTATCGAAGTTCACAGTCGCGATATCTGAAGGGTAGTTTGGAATAAAGAAGTAGCCGTATACCGCTGGCATCAAGCCGATAAGCAGCGCAGGTTCCAAACCTAAGCCGAGACCAACAGGCAGCATCATGCGAGCCGTTGCAGCTTGAGAGTTCACCACAACCGACACAATGAATAACGCAAGCGCAAATGTCCAAGGGTAGTTGGTTACCATCTCAACGATGCCGGATTTAAATTGAGGCATAGCGTACTGGAAGTAGGTATCTGACATCCATGCAATACCGAAGATAGCAATCGCCGCCACCATACCAGATTTAAATACCACCCCATTTGGTACGTCACGCGGGTCAGTTTTGGTCGCTAGCAAAATGATACCGCCGAAGCAGAGCATCATCATTTGAATCACAACCGCCATGCTGATTGGCTTCGAGCCATCTACGATGGTACGAATGTCTGGCCACATCGCGATAACGACGATAACCAAGATAGAAGCAATGAACAGCAATACAGAGTTACGAGCACTTGTTGGTAGTACTTCATCAAGAGACGTCGCAGTTGTGTTGAGGATCTTTTCGCGCCACACAGGATCTTTCAAACGCTCTTGGTATTCTTCATCGTCGTCTAGCTCTTTACCACGCTTTAGGCTGTAAAGTGACATCAACAACGTACCGAATAAGGTTGCAGGTACAGTAACGAGCAAAATTGAGAGCAGAGTGATCTCGTGTTGAATATCAGAGAGTTGCGCCAAGTAGTAAACTACGGCCGCTGAAATTGGTGAGGCCGTGATTGCGATTTGAGACGCGACAGAAGCGGCAGCCATAGGACGCTCTGGACGAATGCCGTTTTTCAATGCAACGTCGCCAATGATTGGCATAATGGAGTAAACCGCGTGACCTGTACCGAGCAAGAAAGTCATAAAGTAAGTCACAAAAGGAGCAATAAGGGTGACGCGTTTTGGGTTCTTACGAAGCACACGCTCGGCAACTTGCAGCATGTATTTCAAACCGCCAGCGGCTTCAAGAATGGAAGCACATGTTACCACCGCTAAAATGATCAACATAACGGTGACAGGAGGAGAGGTTGGCGGCATCTTAAAGATGAAGACTTCAATCACCAAGCCAATTCCGGATACGACCCCAAGGCCTATACCACCATAACGTGAGCCGATATACAGCATCACGAGCAAAAATAGAAACTCAAGATACAACATGTGGATTTCCTTATTCAAAACAGAGGGCTACATAGCCAAATTACCTCTTTGTATTGTCTCGATATTCAGAAAGAAAATACTTCATGTTGTTCACAATCCGCTGGATAAGAAACAGCAATATTCAATTATTGGCAATAACTCACGCTACACAGGGGAACTGTTAACACAGTTTTATCAGGGTGTTTTTATTCTGTGTATTTTTGCGATCATGTGAGCGTTAAATGCGAAGAGGTTTAAGAGTTTGTTGCTATTCATCGCATACGTAACCAGACCTTACAGCTTCACAGAACTCGGAAATACAGTAATAACTAACCCTAAGAGTGCTTCTTTGTTATGAAAACGCAAAGGATAATAGTTTGCATTGCGATTGGTGCTTGGGTATAAAGGTGTCAGAATGACTACACCAACAATAAGCCATCATGTCTGAGCAATTTTTCCCGCAACTGTTTCAAACTTCGAGTGAGATTACACCTTACCTACACGGTGATATCGGCGAGATAGCGCAAGAAGCTATCCATATCGAGAATGATATCAACCCGATCATCCAAGGCCTTTACCAGCAAATCTCGGAGGCTCATCCGGAAGCGGGAAAAGCATATTGGTTGACAAGAACGTGGGATTTACTTTGTTGGCAGCCAGTTTATGTCGCATTCATCTCTATTTACGGTTACCACACGTTGCCAAACATTCGCGAGATAGCTCAGCACCTCAAACCTTGTTTTGTTTCTGGGTACCGATTCGCCGACGAAGCGCATATACATGGCGAGCCAGAGGCGTTGATAAAAGAGGCGGGGCGTCAAATCCGAGAACTGTTCGACTTCTATCAACAAGAGATGAGTCAATGGACACGCATTCGTCCTGGCTTCACTCATCAATTGATGTCGGATGGGATCATGGCTTGTTTGATTCGTCTTCAACAGCGTTTTCCGCAAATGACCAACACAACATTACGTGAGCATGCCATCTTGTGGTTACAGGCATTGGGTTTAGATGTCAACAATAGTCATTCACTTTATGAGACGTCACTGGATCAGCCGCTAAAATTGGTCAGAAAAAGCTGTTGTTTAGTCTATAAGTGTGAAGGCAGAAAGCTTTGTGAAGATTGTCCTCGTTTAGAAAAAAATCGACAGCTTATGAGCAAGCATAATTCTAATTAACATTTGGTTAACTTATGTAACAGTGCTCGATTTGAGAGTGAGAATAAGTATCATTGCATGCTCTTGTTGACAACAAAAAGATAAATACAATGATAAAAAGGACGTTTTCTCTTAATCTCATCGTACTTGCGATGAGCAGTGGATACGCAGTTAGCTCAATAGCTGCGGAAGGACTTCAACAAACATCAACACCAAGTGATGAACAAATGGTGGTCGTGGGCAGTGTGATGCCGAAATCGATCTCTGATATTCCAGGAACGGTTTGGTTTGTAGGGCAAGAGGAAATTGCTCAGCAATATCGCGCGGGCAAGACACTTGGTGACATTCTTTCTGCAACCATTCCTTCGTTAGACGTTGGTACGGGTGGTCGAACTAACTACGGCCAGAACCTGCGTGGCAGAGCGATGTTGGTGATGATTGATGGTGTCTCACTGCAGTCTTCTCGCCCAATTAGTCGTCAGCTTGATGCGATTGACCCATTCAACATCGAGCGAATTGAAGTACTATCTGGTGCGACCTCCATTTATGGGGCAGGCGCTACAGGTGGTGTTATCAACATTATCACCAAGAAAGCTTACTCCGATGACTTGTCATTTGAATCGTATGTCAGTGGGACTTCAGGCTTTAACAGCAGCGATGACTTTGATTACAAACTAGCTCAGTCTATCTCAGGTGGTAATGAGCGAATTGCCGCTAGGGGTTCGGTTGTGTACACCGAGACACAAGGTGCATTTGACGCAAATGGCGACATTGTCACCCCAGATATCTCCCAAGGCTCTCTGCAATACAACTCGACGCTTGATGTAATGGGATCGACAGAGATTCAAATCTCCGAAGCCAGCAAGTTAAACCTTCTCGCACAATACTATGACAGCCAGCAAGATTCGCCATACGGCTTGTATATTGTTAACAATAAATTTGTTGATGTACGAGAGGGATTCGATTCCGATCGTGAACACGGTACAGAGCGAGTTCTCTTAAGCGCGAACTACGCTCACGACAGCGTATTCGGTCATCAACTGATTGGCGAGTTGTCTTACCGAAGTGAAGACCAAACGTTTACTCCTTATTACCAAGGTGCTTCTCAGCAAAAGACAGAGGTTTTTGCTGGACGTTTGGCACTGGCAAAAAACTGGGAATCATTCAACCTTGTTTATGGTGTTGATGCGTATTTAGACCGTTTTGAGAGCAATCAAGCTCTATTCGATCCAAGCATTGCAAACAACTCTGGAAACTTGATTAATAAAACGTACGCCGAAGTTGGTCGTTACCCAGGTGTAGATGTAACGTCTTACGCAATGTTTGTTCAAGGTGACTATCAAATTAATCAAGATTGGTCCGTTCAAGCAGGCTACCGCTATCAATACATGGACAACAAGATTGATGACTTTGTTGCCTATAGCGTACAAAAGAAGATTGCCTCGGGTAAGGGGGTGTCAGCGGATGCGGTACCAGGTGGCAGCACCGACTACTCTGTAAGTCTGTTTAATTTGGGCACCATTTATCAGCTTAATGATGAATCTCAACTTTGGGCAAACTTCTCCCAAGGTTTCGAACTTGCTGACCCTGCGAAGTACTATGGTCAAGGCAGCTATGATGCTGTGGATGCAAACGGTCACTATGCGCTGAACAACAGCATTAATGTGTCTGACTCAAAAATGTCAGGTATTAAAACGGACAGCTATGAGATCGGTTACCGTCTTGATACCAACTCTCTTGCGCTTCAGGCGGCAGGCTATTACTCGCTTTCAGACAACTCCATCAAGTATGATAGAAAAACGTTGTTGATTACGAATGTTGACGACGAGCAGCGTGTTTACGGTGCAGAAGCAAACATCAATTACTGGGTGACCCGCGATATCCTGTTAGGGGCATCAGGACACTACGTAGTTTCTGAGCTGAAAACTGATGGTAAATGGGAAGACTTGAGCGCAGGTAAAGCCAGTACGTCTAAGGCTAATGCATGGGCTGCATACTACCAAGATTCGTACTCGATTCGTCTACAAAGTCAGACGATGTTTGATTACGAAGATGACGCCAACAATAAGTTGGAGGGCTACACCACGTTTGATCTTCTGGGTAATGTAACACTACCTGTTGGGCAGTTAGGCTTTGGTATTCAAAACCTATTTGACGAAGACTACACAACCGCTTGGGGTCAACGTGCGCAGATTCTTTACGCGGCACACTACGATGCAGCAGCTTACGACTACAAAGGAAGAGGTCGCACATTCACACTGAACTACAGTGTTGAATATTAAAGTCAATTCTCCTCGTACAACAAACAAAAAAAGCCGCATAAAGCGGCTTTTATTTTAAGCTTGATCTGTCGGCACTGTGTCTACAACATTTTCCGTGCTTTCCGAGGCTTGGTTTTGCTCTTCAGCTTCCATTTTTGCACGTTCAGCTTTGGAGATATAACGCGGCTTATTGCTCTTATGTAGCTTAGCGTTATGCTTCTTCTGTTTCGCTTTTAAGATCTGATTGATTTTCTTCTTGCGGTTCATGGTGGTGGTCCTTTAATTTAGCGGGGCAGGATAGTTATTTTTTTATCAAGTTACAACTAAATAAGCCCTTACGTCGGTCGCAAGATTCAAGTACGTATCTATGTCCAATCATCTCTCGCGTTTTAATGGAGTCCAAATGAAAACACTGATCACTGAGCGTTTGATATTACGTCTTGTGAGTGTAGATGATGCACCATTTATATTAGAACTTTATAACCATCCAGACTTTTACCGTTTTGTCGGAGATAAACAAATTCGTACTGAATATGAAGCGGCGCGTTATATAAAAGAAAACATGCTACGCATGCAAAAAGTTAAAGGCGTGAGTTTACTCGTAGTAGAGAAAAAGGACGATGGACAGCCGATAGGTATTTGTGGGCTAGTTAAACGTGACACATTGCAACACTACGATCTTGGGTATGGATTTTTACCTTCTGCTTATGGTTGCAGCTACGGAGTCGAGTCGGCAACCGTGGTGCTGGAATATGCTCGAGGGGAAATGAAACTCGATAAGTTGGCTGCTATCACCAACAATGACAATATTCGTAGTATAAGTTTGCTCAAAAAACTGGGCTTTGAGTTTGAACGAGTTGAGCAGCAATACGATAATGGTCGAATGTTAGAACTTTACACAATGACGTTGTGATTTTTGGAAGCTCATGAGCGATATTTTACTTGGCAAGCTCGCCACTGAATTTAAGACGGTAAAAGCCATGGTAGAGGTTTACTGTCACGATCACCATGGAAAAAAAAGTGACTTGTGCTCAGAATGTCGTGAGCTGCTTGAATACGCAGAAGTTCGTCTTGACCGCTGTCCTTATGGAGAGAATAAACCTACGTGTAACAAGTGTCCGATTCACTGTTATAAACCGGATCCGAAAGAGCAAATGCGTTTGGTGATGCGTTACTCTGGCCCCAGAATGCTACTGAAACATCCCATCTTGGCGGTTCGTCATTTACTTCATGAAAAGCGCGCGGTACCGGAAAAACCTGCAGCGAACGCGTCAAACCGTCACAAACGTTTATCTAAACAAAAAAGCGAAGAATAAAAAACGAGGGCGACATGCCCTCGTTTTCGTTGAGTAGAAGTTGCGTGGTTAGAGGCCAGCCGCCATACGCTGCTTAGTTTTACTCGCTGCAAGTAGCATATATACGCCAGTCGCAACCAAAGCGGCAAACAAGTAGCCTAGTAAGCCATGTTCTTGGCCCATAAATTTATCAGCCACAACCGGGCCAGCAACAGAGCCAATGCTGTAGCTGAACAGCATGACTTGTGTGGCAGAGACAATAAAGCGCTCATCAAGTCCTTCACAACCTAAGTTGATCGCAATTGGGTACAAGGCAAAAGTAGCTGCACCTAAAAAGAATAAAGCAGCAGCTAATACCACGGCTGACGATGAAATAAAGGTCAAACCGATCGAAAAAATACCCAAAATACAGAAGAACGCCATTAGCACTGTGCGGCTCATGTATTTGTTCAATGTGGTCACCATTGGTTGAACCAACATGCCACCTAGGATCACTAGTGCCATCAATGTACCAATGTCTTGATGGTTGATTTTACGGTTAGTTAGCTCAACAGGCATTAATCCGTATATCGCGCCTAAGGTCAAACCTGATACAACACAACCAATAATTGCAGCATGGTTTAGCTTGGCAATTTGCTTAAATGACAAAGCGGTTGATTCATGGCTGTTTGGTTGTTCACACTCAATAAACATTAGCACCAACATCGCCATTAGGATCAACGTCGTGATCGCGATAAAAGGAACACCGCCACTTACGCCAAGTACACCAATGCCAAATTGGCCTAATGCAGAACCGCCATAAAGCGATAGCATGTACAAGCTCAAACGTTTTGCACGTGATGCTTCGTCGCCAGACATTAGCCAAGATTCAACAATGACAAAAACGCCCGCAACGGCAATACCTGCGATAAAACGAGCAGCAAGCCACACTAACCCATTAGCAAAAACGGGTAGCGTGACAATCGTTAGCGAGAATGCCGCTAAGCAGCCAATAAACGCTTTACGGTGACCAACTTGACGCACGACACGCTCAATAAACATCGCGCCGACCAATAAGCCGCCATAAAACACACTCGCCAACCAACTCGCGTAATCTGCTGAGATGTTGTATTCACCGAGCATGAGAGGGATCAAGCTCATTAAATAGCCCGAAGCCACCGCATAAAGAGACAGTGCGACGACTGGAACTGTAACTCGTGGTGATGCTGCAGGAACGACTGTGTTTTCCACTGTTTTGCGCCTATAAGTTAAATGAAATCTAAGGGTTATTCGGCGCGAATATGAGGCTAATAGTTAGGCAAGTAAAATGATAAATTTAAGTCGTTTCGACAAATAATATTTGTTAACTAGATAGGTTGATAAGTTGCATAAAAACGCCAACCTACAAACGAGGTTGGCGTGGAAGATTATTTAGTAAGTGCTTGATTTAACCATTGATCGAATTGAGTTTTAGGTAACGCACCATTGATCATATCAACGCGTTGACCATTTTTGAAAACCATAATGGTAGGAATGCTGCGAATACCAAATTGCGCCGCAAGTTGTTGTTGAGCTTCGGTATCAATCTTAACAAAACGAGCCGTTCCGGCTTGCTCATGAGCAACATCAGAGAAAACAGGAGCAAAACCAACGCACGGGTTGCACCATGGGGCCCAAAAATCTACTACAACAGGCATATCACTTTGTAATAGAGCAGAAAAGTTATGTTGTGTACCTTCGATAGGCGAGCCGTCTAAAAGTGCACTTTTACATTTACCGCAAGTTGCAGATTCGGCAACGCGCTCATTAGGGACACGATTTAGACCGCCGCACGAAGGGCAGCGAGTTTTAAACGATGACATGACTTCTTCCTTTATTACGTATTGATGAAAACATGACTTACCAGTCAGCCTCATTATTTGTATACTTATTTTTTAACCTGCCGAAATAACGCAGCGCAGGTTTGTATTTGAGCCTAAGGTTCTAAGAAATTTTATTAAAATACAACAATAAATAGGTCTGCGATGACAAATTACTACGCTGAAATTACAGGTTGGGGGAAATGTGTTCCTCCTGCCGTGCTCTCTAACGATGATCTTAGCACTTTCCTTGATACTTCAGATGAGTGGATTCGTACCCGCACCGGTATCGAAAACCGCCGTATTAGCCATGTAAATACTTCAGACATGGCAACCGTTGCTGCCCAACACGCATTGGCGCGCGCGGGCGTTGACGCAAGCGACGTTGATTTAATCATTGTGGCGACTTGTTCTCCTGATTCACTTATTCCAAACATCGCATCTAAAATACAGCAGAACTTGGGCATTCGTTCTGCGGCGGCCTTTGACTTAAATGCCGCATGTACGGGATTTGTCTATGGCCTAGAAACGGGCACACGTTTGATTCAATCAGGTAACTATCGTAACGCGATCATTATTGGTGCGGAAAGATTGTCATTCTACATCGATTGGGCAATGCGAGATACCGCTGTTCTATTTGGTGATGGTGCGGGCGCCGTTGTGTTATCAAGAACGGAAAAAGAAACGGGTTTACTACAGTCTCAAATCGGTTGTGACGCAAAAGGCCGCGATATTCTGTCCGTACCAAAGTTTGGTACTTGTATGGATCGCTTTGCGGAAGACAACGGTTACTGGGATTTCAACTTTGTAGGACAAGAGATCTTCAAACGTGCGGTAAAAGGTATGGGGCTAGCTGCGAAAACCGTACTGAAAGCATCACAGTTAACGACGGAACAAATCGATGTTGTGATTCCGCATCAAGCGAATATTCGTATTATTCAAACCTTGTGCGACCTGTCTGGAATTCCACACGACAAAGCGTTTGTTAACATTCAAAACTATGGCAATACTTCAGCTGCGACGGTGCCAATTGCATTGTGTGAAGCGGTAGAGCAAGGTCGAGTTAACCCAGGTGATAACATGCTTCTTGCTGCGTTTGGTGCAGGTTTGACATGGGGTGCGGCAGTATTGAAATGGGGTGACCGCGTAACGCCAATTGGTGAAAGTGATGCGGTTCTGCCTGAATGTGAGCAATCCGCGCTAGAATTACTTGAGCGTGCCATTAAGCTGTGTAACGAACGCCGTCGAGACGAGGTGTAACGGACACTTTGCAAACATAAGATGAGTAAGGGAGCGCGAGGCTCCCTTATTTGATGATGCGTTCTACAGCTAACCTGTAAAATATCTTAAGCCATAAAACCCAGGTTTGAATGAGTAAAATTACGGATGTTCGGGAACACGTATTCCAGTGCAGCGTTATCACTCACGCCCATCCACTGTGCTAGTGTTGAACCAACTTGATCAGCGGCAATTTTGGGTATGAGTCGGCCTTGAGAGTAATCATCGTTTCCGCCCAGTATTAGTTCCGGCCATGTACCGATAGGTTGTTTCCCATTTACCGCGCCTCCAATTAATAGTTGATGGCCACCCCAGCCATGATCGGTACCATTTCCGTTGCTCATCATCCGTCGACCGAAGTCAGACATAGTGAAAGAGGTGACTTGCTTGTTTAGCCCTAACCGTTCGACCGCACGATACATTGCTAAAAGGTTTGTCGCGAGATCCTCAAGTAACACTGGATGACGTGCCAATTGCGAATCGTGTAGGTCATACCCAGAGTGTTTAACGAAAAAGACTTGTCGTTGTTGCTTCAGGACATCTTGGCTTGCTATCAATTTGTACACGGTTTGCATCTGCTTGCCGAGTGTCGATGACGTAAACAGAGGCTCGTCAGCAATGTGGTTGAGTTGCTCGCTCAGTACACTACTCATTACCATCGACTCATCAACCATCAAATTAAAATGACCATTAAATGGATTGTCAGTTTGATGAGAGAGAAGGCGATCATAGATACCTTTGTATAAAGGGTTATCAATCGCGGTAAGCTGAACCGCGCGATCTTTTTTCAGGACGGTTTGGCGGTGTTCCATTGCCCGTAACCAAAGCGAGTTCCCGTGCACACTGTATAGTGGGGTTATTTCTGATTCAGAAGTTAATACGTCCAACATTCTTCCTGCCCAACCCAAGTTGCTAGATTCTTGCATACCACCAAGTAACCAAGCGTCTGTTTGTGAATTGTGGGAAAATAGTTGCTCGGGAAGTGACGCTTCACCTAGCTCAATCGCTTGTTTTGTAACGGGATGGTTGAGAATGCCGCTATTGAGCACGATATTGGCATCGCCTTGTTCGAAAATTGAAGACAGCGCCTTTAGTTTGGGGTGTAAGCCAAGTTCTACCAGATTATCCGAGCTATCGGCGGTACGCAAATTGATAGGGAGTATGTCTTCTTTGGCGACAGAGAGTGGCCCTCTGACTTTGGAATATTGACGATAGTGCGCCTCCGATAATGGCAGTATGGTGTTGAATGCATCGTTTCCGCCTGCTAAATACACACATATTAATGCTCGAAAGTCATTGGATGGCGCTGCGAGAGAGTAACCCGGTAGACCAAGCGAAGCTAAAGCGCCCATCGATGCAGTGCTTTTTATAAAATGTCGTCGTGAAATATCCATAATCCACTCCTAATCCTGAATATAGAATTCATCGCCGGAAATGGCGGTAAAAATCACCAAGGCGAGCTTTGTTGTTGGCACATAGTCCTCACGATATTCATCTAACACGGTGAGCATGAGTTTTTTTAATTCCGCCGAGGCCGTTCCAGCAAAGAAGCGTTTGTTAACCAGCTCGACTAAGGCATCGTGATCATCCAAAAGAAGATAAAACTCGCCGAGATCGAGAGTGTAGGAATCACCGCCGCCTCTGCGAGTGCTGGTCAACATATAGTTGACCAAATCGGTATAAACGGACCAGTTCAGTAGCTCATACTCAGGAGAGCTAATACCAGACTCCGTAAACTCGTTAGATGGTTGGTAGTCAGGAGAGTAAAAATTAAATACCGAAGGAGAACGAAGAGGTCCTTGATTGGCGATATTCATCATCGTAGTGGCGTCTTCGTAACGTGTAGATTTGATTGTAAAACCCGCGGCTCGATGAAAGTTAGTTAGGACCAGTATTGGCTCTTTCACTTTTATTGGCGGGGTATCTGTCATGCCTAGAGCCTCAGGATCGAGCAAGATGGCATGAATGACCGCGTTTAAATCTCCTTTTTCTCCTTTGCCATTGTTATTGAATACCGAAGCAACACGTGCGATGTACTCCGGACTTGGATTCGAAGTTACGAAACGTTGGATAAGTAGCTTAGAAACAAACGGCGCCATGTTTGGATGAGACATCAAAATATCGATCACTTTTGAAAGCTCTTCTTGCGCAGTTAAACCAGCAGGAATTGTGTTACCAAGCAATCGTTTCTCGCCACCATCGTGTCGGTGGCTGATGACTCGCATCGGTTCAACAAACGCTAAATCGGCATTTTTCCACCCAGTTAATGCTCGAGCGAGCTCTTGAATATCCGTTTGGGTATATGTGGGGATAGGCTTACCCGTTGTACGATCAAGCTTTTTACTGCCATCGATATTCAGTTCATACAAGCCTAGGGTGAACAACTGCATCAACTCTCGAGCGAAGTTCTCATCAGGTAATGCCCCCGTCGTGTTGTTCTCTTTTGCGCTACCGAGCATGGACAAATAGCTGCCCATAACAGGATGAATGGAAACGTCATATAATAAATCTCGGTAGTTGCCAAAAGCGTTAGCAATCAATACATCATAGTAGTCGACTAGACCAGTGGGCTTACTGGAAAGAACACCGCCATAGCGAGAGACCACTAAGATCTGGCTTAATGCATACGCCATGCGTTGTCTGAGTTGATCATCAGCAGTAATAACAATTTGATACCAAGCGTTTTCGCGATTGGATTGTGCGCCTTTGGAAAAAGGTGTCCGATAGAGCGGTTGATGATAGGTGGCAGGAAGGTAGATTTGTTGAGATATCCAACTTTCCATCCCGACTTCTTCTACCTCATCAATTAATGTTGGTGTTGGCCCAAAAGTGCTCTGATAGAGGAAACGCGCAACGGTTTGATCGGAGGGCGTTAGTTTCATTTCTGCTGGTACTGAAGGGACGTAACTTAGTAATAAGATAATCAACCCTAGAACCCAACAAGAGATTTCATTCTGTTTCTGACGTCTCATAGTTAACTCGCTTACCCGAGGGAACGACTTAAATCCATTTAACGGGAGTGATTAAGCTCATTTGAGCTAAATAATAAATTTAGAAAAATCAAGCAGCTGCAGGAACGAGTATAGTCTCTATAAGTGACTAACAAAAAACTCAATCTATGAATTTGGTACTTTAGTGCTAGATGTTTTTGATATTTATTTAGGTAACGTACTGATATTTAATATTGCGTGAGAATAGGGTCAAACAGTGATATAGCGAGGAATGTGTGGTGATACTGCAATAATG
>NZ_WXWT01000094.1:0-45823 GCF_009904725.1 Vibrio sp. V43_P6S15P86 | reverse complement strand
GCAGAAGAGTTGTTTGTTACTCAAGCCGCGGTCAGTCACCAAATTAAAGCACTCGAAGAGTTCTTATCGTTGAAGCTCTTTCGTCGCCGTAATCGTTCGCTATTGTTGACAGAAGAAGGACAAAGTTACTTTCTCGACATCAAAGATATTTTCACCTCGATTGCCGAGGCGACAGATAAGGTATTGGAACGTAGTGAAAAAGGGGCATTGACGATCAGTCTACCGCCGAGTTTTGCTATCCAATGGTTGGTGCCTCGTTTGGCCGACTTTAATGCTCAAGAGCCAGATATCGATGTACGTATTAAAGCTGTGGATATGGATGAAGGTTCACTGACTGATGATGTAGATGTCGCTATCTACTATGGCCGTGGGAATTGGCCGGGTTTGCGAGCGGATAAATTGTACCAAGAGTTTCTGATCCCACTTTGTTCACCTTCGTTACTTTTAGGCAACAAACCATTAGAATCTCTAAGTGACCTCAAATTACACACTTTGTTACATGATACTTCGCGTAAAGACTGGAAGCAGTTTGCGCGTCATTACAACATCGAAGGTATCAATGTAAACCACGGTCCTATTTTCAGTCACTCGACGATGGTGCTACAGGCTGCTGCGCATGGTCAGGGGGTCGCGCTTGGTAACAACGTACTCGCCAAGCCAGAAATGGAAGCTGGACGACTCATCGCGCCATTCGACGAGGTGTTGATCTCCAAGAATGCATTCTACGTGGTGTGTCATGAACAGCAGGCAGATATGGGCCGAATCGCAACGTTTAGAGACTGGATGTTAGCGACCGCGAGAAAAGAGCAAGAGGAAGTATTAGATGAGCCAATGGATAGTTGAGGGACCTGAAAGCGGTCCTCTATTTATCTTTGCCCATGGCGCTGGAGCGGGGATGGAACATGATTTCATGGCCGCCGTTGCCAAAGGATTAGTTGAGCAAGGAATTCGCGTGGTGCGATTTAACTTCCCGTATATGATTAAGCGAGCGGAAGATGGGAAAAAGCGTCCACCAGATCGTGCGCCAAAACTGCTTGAAGCCTATGAAGAAGTGATTGCTCACTTTACCTCTCAACCTATTGTCATTGGTGGTAAGTCAATGGGTGGTCGCATGTCGAGTTTACTGGCTGAAAATGAGCTGGTGGCGGGCATTGCCTGTTTAGGGTTTCCCTTTCACCCACCGGGAAAACCAGAGAAATACAAAGGCGAGCACTTAGCAACTATTGAGAAACCTACGCTGATTCTACAAGGGGAGCGAGACACCTTTGGTAAGCGTGAGGAGTTCGATGACTTTGTCCTTTCATCGCAAGTTAAGGTGAGTTTTTTACCCGATGGTGACCACAGCTTTAAACCGCGCAAGAGCTCAGGCCATACCGAGGCGGGTAACATCGAGCTCGCGGTAGAGCAGTTAGCGGCGTTTATCAAAGGGGTGTACCGTGAAAAGTAAGTGGTTACTCTCATTTTCTGGTCTGTCTGGGCTGGTTTCTGTCGCTCTAGGTGCCTTTGCTGCACATGGGCTAAAAGCTCAGCTGGCTCCGTATTTGCTTGGCGTATTTGAGACCGGAGTGTTGTACCAATTTATTCACACGCTGGCGATTGTGTTTTGTGCGGTTTTATTGCTATTGAATTTGGGACAAAAAGCACAAAAATATTTTTTCATTGCAGCGATTTGCTTTATCATCGGCATCTTTTGTTTTAGCGGCAGTCTTTACGCACTGGCGCTGACAGGCATTAAGTGGTTTGGGCCGATTACTCCAATGGGAGGATTGCTGTTCATGATTGCTTGGTGTCTGTTCTTTTTTGCTGCGTTCAATATCAAAGAGGTCTCCAAGTGAAACAACTAATGCTCTATTGCCGTTCTGGCTTTGAGAAAGAGTGTGCTGGTGAAATTCAGGACAAAGCGACACAGTTGGAAGTGTATGGCTTCCCTCGTGTGAAGAGAAACTCAGGTTATGTTGTCTTCGAGTGTTACCAAGATGGAGATGCGGACAAACTTGCGAGAGGTTTGGACTTTAAGTCGTTAATCTTCGCTCGCCAAATGTTTGCGGTAGCGGCTGAGTTTCAATCGCTGCCAAGTGATGACCGCATTAGCCCAATTTTGAATGAGCTAGCAGACATTGAAGCGTTTCCTCGCTGTGGGGATTTGAGAATTGAAACTCCGGATACGAATGAAGCGAAAGAGCTACTGAAATTCTGCCGTAAATTTACTGTCCCAATGCGTCAAGCGTTGCGCGGTAAAGGTCTAATGTTGAACAAAGACAACGCGAAGAAGCCAGTACTGCACATTTGTTTTGTGGAGCCTGGCCACTGTTATGTCGGCTATTCTTACACAGACAATAACTCTCAGTTCTTCATGGGTATTCCTCGCCTTAAGTTCCCAACAGACGCCCCAAGTCGTTCAACGCTTAAACTGGAAGAAGCATTTCACGTCTTTATTCCACGTGAAGAGTGGGATGAGCGTTTGGCTCCAGGAATGTGGGGGGTCGATTTAGGGGCATGTCCAGGCGGTTGGACGTACCAACTGGTGAAGCGCTCGATGTTCGTTCACTGTGTCGATAACGGCATGATGGCAGACAGCTTGATGGAAACCGGCCAGATCAAGCATCATATGGTGGATGGTTTTAAATTCGAACCAGACCGTAAGAACGTAACATGGATTGTTTGTGACATGGTAGAAAAGCCAGCTCGTGTTGCTCACCTTATGGGCCAGTGGCTGTTAAAAGGTTGGGCGAAAGAGGCAATCTTTAACCTTAAGCTGCCAATGAAAGGCCGCTATGACGAGGTGCTGCAAGACCTTGAAAACCTGAAGCAGTTCCTGATTGAT
Organism: Vibrio sp. V43_P6S15P86; assembly: GCF_009904725.1. Lineage (NCBI taxonomy): Bacteria > Pseudomonadati > Pseudomonadota > Gammaproteobacteria > Vibrionales > Vibrionaceae > Vibrio > Vibrio sp. V43_P6S15P86. Next base: position 42,999 of record NZ_WXWT01000094.1, on the reverse strand, counting down.
AATAAGGTAAAGTTCAGACTACAAGCTAAGCATTTGTATCATGATCGTGAAGAAATCACGATTCATATCCAGTGTCTATCGAACATTTCGCCGTACTAATTCTATCTCCTAGTCATTTGGGGATAGTCCCGAGAATAGAAAAAAGCGCCTTCAAATGGCGCTTTTTTTTATTGTCTGAGAGCTTTATGGTTTGAAACCATCATCAGACACTATTCCGCTTTATTTGGTCCTGTAAAGCGAATGTCCTGTAAGTTAAAGCCGAGTTCAATGTCGCACTTTAAAGCCGCGACGCGTTTACATAAGCGTGCAGACTCAATGTGCTCGTCTAATTTTTTACGGTATTTCGGTGCGAGGTCTTCACTGGCGTAGGCTGCTTCAATATTCTCAAACTGAGTAAGAATCTCTTTCGCCGCTTTTGGTCCAATGCCCGGAACCCCCGGCACTTGGCTAGAGCTGATCCCCGTTAACCCCCAATAATCGGCCAGTTGGCTCGGTTTTACGCCGAACTCTTTTTCGATAAACGGTTCATCTAACCAACGATGTTGGAAGTAATCACGGATCTGTAGGGTAGGAGAAAGCAGCTGACAGTAGCCTTTATCCGTAGAAACGATGGTGACTTTTTCACCATGACTGGCCACTTTCGTCGCGAGAGTAGCAACCAAGTCGTCCGCTTCATCGCCTTCAGAAAGCAATGAATCAATACCTTGTTCCCACCATGCTTGCTGAATCGCATCTAGACCTTGCATCAGTGGTTCCGGCATTGGTTTTCGATTTTGCTTATAGTCTGGGAGAATCTCAGCTCGCCACCCTCTGTCTTGTTCATGGTGATCGAAAACCGCGATGATGTGTGTCGGGTTGGCTTCTGACAGAATGCGAGTGAGGGTTCTTTGTGTCGTGGTGATGGTTCTTGCTATGTCGGTTGGATCCGGTTGTGCAGAGTGAACACGGCGGATCAGGTTTAGGGCATCAATAATAACAAGATGAATAGACATAATGACTTAGCAATAAAAAAGGGGCGTAATGCCCCTAGTGTAACGAATGCTAGCCTGACTATCGACCACCAATTTCTGGGTGAGCGATGCGATAACACGGTTCGTAGTCTGAACCGCCAGGTAATTTCATTCGGTGTTGTTCGACAAAGTCTTGTAGTAACTTATCGAGCTTTTTCATTAGCACAGGATCACCGTGAATGGTGAAAGGGCCTCGACGTTCGATTTCTCGAATGCCTTCGGCTTTGACGTTACCAGCCACGATACCGGAGAAAGCTTGACGCAGGTTGGCCGCTAAGACTTGAGGTTCTTGATCTAAGCTTAAATCCAATTGCTCCATCGACTCATGAGTTGGATCGAATGGTAACTGGAAGTTAGGCTCGATTTTTAATGACCAGTTAAAGCTATAAGCATCGCCTTTTTCTTTTCGGTGAAGGCGTACAGAGTCCATGGAGCGCTTCATGATGCGTGCCACTTCTGCCGGATCGTCAATGACGATCTCGTAATGCTTTTGACCTTCTTCGCCAAGTGTATCGCGAACAAACTCGTCGATAGAGCGGAAGTACTCTTCACTCTCTTTTGGTCCAGTTAACACGATAGGCATTGGCTGATCGGCGTTGTCTGGATGCATCATAATGCCAAGAATATACAGCAACTCTTCTGCAGTACCCGGACCACCAGGGAAAATTACAATGCCATGCGCCATACGCACAAAGGCTTCCAAACGCTTTTCGATGTCTGGCATGATAACCAGCTCATTCACGATTGGGTTTGGTGGCTCGGCTGCAATAATCGAAGGCTCGGTTAAACCAAGATAACGTTGCTGAGTATAACGCTGCTTCGCATGTCCGATAGCGGCACCTTTCATTGGCCCTTCCATCGCACCAGGGCCACAACCCGTGCAGATATTAAGCTCACGCAAGCCAAGCTCGTTACCGACTTCACGTGTGTATTGATATTCCACGCCATTGATAGAGTGACCACCCCAACACACGACGAGGTTTGGCTCGATACCTGGTGTGAGTGCTCTGGCATTACGCAGAATACCGAACACGAGGTTAGTGATGTGAATTGGGTTCGTCAGGTTGAGTCGTTGTGCGTCTGCTAAATGCATATTGACATAAACGATATCGCGTAACACGGAGAACAGATGCTCTTGGATACCTTTAATTATCTCGCCATCGACAAAGGCGTGTTCAGGTGGGTTAGTCAGCTCAAGCTTAATACCACGCTCGCGGCGCACGACGTTGACATCAAACGACTGGTGTTTATCGAGCAGCTCTTTCGAGTTATCGGTATGACTGCCGGAGTTCAACACCGCTAACGTGCAGTTGCGGTACAGTTGATAAAGTTCACTCGAGGCCGTGTTTTTTAAGCGCTCTACTTCTAATTGAGATAGCAAGTCCATGCTACCAGCGGGGCTTATATGGGTAATCATAACGCCTCCTTGTGTTGCATTATTTTGAGGGAAAGTACCAACTCACCTTTTTGGGTTATACGTATGGTTTGATGAAAGGCAGTTGGCCGATTTGGTTTTATGGTTATTGACTCCCAAGCAACCTCAAGATGGTACATTCGCGTTCTGTAAATGCATCATCTTGAAGTGACTTGGGTTTTTACAGCTTAGCAGACTGAAAGGGAAGAAATGTGATAACTCGTTGAAAATGGGTGGTTATAAAGCGTAAATTTCGCCAATTCTGGTTTGTTTGTTCGCTTTTTGTACGAATCTTAGCTCCAGTTAAGCTGGTTTGTTCCACGTTTTTTAGCGTCTGCAAGCATCTTGCCAAGACGATCGAGCACATACTCTGGCGTATCGGACTCTTTGAAAGACGTCGATACAGCGGCTAAGGTAATCATGATATTTTGCTCACGGAACTTAAATGGTAATTGGCTAATATCACGCTGGATATGTTTAATGAGATCCAGTGTGTATTCTTCAGATTGTTCTGGAACGAGTAAAATAAACTCTTCGCCACCAAAGCGAGCTACCGTTTCAGTTTCTGATACGCGTTTATTAATGGTGCGAGCGATGATCTTCAACGCTTTATCACCAGCCGTATAGCCATAGCTGTCATTCACCGCTTTGAAGTTATCAACGTCAAACAACACTACACGCAGATTCTGTTGAGAGCGAATCCAACGCCGATACTCTAGCTCTAGTCGATCATTAAATGCGGTGCGGTTATAGACTTTAGTCAGAGGGTCTAGCAACATGCGCTGAGCTTGGTCATCTAAGCGTCGACGATGATCTTGGGTGGTTTCAAACACGGCTTCGAGCTGGTTCTTACTGTAATTCAAACGCTCTTGCAGCGCTTGTTCTCGTTCTTCCGTCATTTTAAGTCGCTCTGTCAGCGACGCCATTTTCGCAAGTAACGGGGCGACTTCTTTTTTTACATCCGCTAGATCTTGAGCTTGGTCGAGCGATAGTTGACTCAATTCAACCAGACTGTTCATTTCTGTGTTGAGCTCTTGGCGGTGCTCAAAGTAGGTATGATGTTGGTCGACGTTCTGATGAACGGTTTTTAGGTTATTTGCGAGAGAAGTGTTCAGCTGATCAAGGAATTGGCTAGACGCTTCGCGCTCGAACTTTGTTGCTTCGACAACCAGTTTTAGCGTTGAAAGTGTTAGCTCAATGAGAGATTCCGCGCTGACGCCAAGAAGCAGCTTAGCCCGAATATCGAGCAATCGATCTCCCGTTTCTCCCTCAAAATCCAGCTCGGTGATGGTATGTTGTAGATCGCTGGCTAAGCACTCAAGTTGAGACTTATCAGGATTATTCTCAAACTCACTGAGATGCAAACGCGAGTTGGAAGTGATGATTTTCAGAGCGCGTTCGTAAATGCTCAGTAGCTTAGTGGCTTGATCGGCTTTATTGCTGGCATGAGCTTCTGAGAAACTCATTAAGTTCCGTAGTTCACGTTTTAACTGCGCAGGTAACCCTGTGACACGTTGGAGTGTTTCACCACTGTGTTTGATTTGTTCGTCTAGGTAGCCGTTCTGTTTGTCCATCGTCTTCGACTGCTGTTTGAGCATTCTCTCTAATACCGCTAAACGTGGGATAAGAGTACTGATATCTTTTTGATGTTGCAGCTCTTGTTGGATTTCAAACAGGTAATTGGATACCTGGGTATTCGAACCCTGGCAAGCTGAAGACAATGATGCCACAACGCGTTTAAGAACTTGTTGTTCACGTTTGAATTTGAGTGAAGTATCACGATGTGTCAGCCTGAGTTGGTCAAGTTGACAACTCAGCTGATGAAGCTGCGACTGAATATCGGATTCCAAGATTCCCATGAAGTGACTACGGTTAAGTCCATGTACTACTGACAATTATCCGATAATAACAAAAAACGTTATAGCGTCATTAGTTATTATGTCTAACAGGCGTTTAATTATCCATTTTTTAATATTTTCTTGATGTCGTCCTCATTCTTGTAGGACGAATGGATCTTAATCAGGCCTTGGCTAATGGCATGCTGACAGGCAGTTCTTATGTTACCCGTTGCAAAGCTCGCGGCAGGTGCGTTATCGATGGCTTTCAAGAAAACCCAGTGGCTTTGCTTATCCTTCAAGCTGACTTCTCGCGCAATGTGAGTCGCAAGCAGCAACAGATCGAGTAATTCCTCGTCGTTAATTGCAGTGTAGGCTCGTGGTAAGAACGGATAATCGCTGATACCCATGCGAATAATACGGTTGACGTTGTGCTGCTGAGCGAACTCATCCACCCAAGTCTGGAATTTCTCGAACATGACTTCGGCAGAAGCATCACGGTCAGCGTTCGGCTCGATATAGAGTAGGTTTGCATCTGAGAAATGGTAAAGACGTGATGGCTTTTCTATCTTTTCCGCTAGAAAGTCGCCAAATGCGCGCTCCAGCTCTAGACCCGCTTTATAACCGTTGTGGACGTACATGCTTCGTAGGAATGGCAAGTCGATCATGACAAAGCGCAGGCGATCGTTAAGTGGCTCGTGGATCAATTCGCCCATTTGCCATTGCTCGAAAGTTTCGCTCGACTTTTTCAATGAGCGAGAGAGCTTCACGTTCAGCATACGCAAGTTACGCAAACGGGAACGAGAGTGAGTGAAGAGATCATTACGCAGTTTTTCGATTTCACTTGCTTGGCGTTGCATGATCACGCCGCGGCGCATAATGAACAAAAACATCACCAACACAGTAATAAACAATGCGAATGAGATTTTCTGGAATTTGCGGTGTTCCCTTTCCACTTGCTCAAGGCGTTCCGATTGGCCGATATAGTGGATGGTTTGTTCAGCAAACTCTTTTTGTTGGCGGAATGCATCCTCACTGATTTGGTTGAGCTGTTTTTGCTCTAAACGCACAAGGTTGGTGTATTTCTTATAAGCCTGCAGAGAAAGTTGGTATTCGCCTGCCTGCTCGTAACCAAGCCCGAGTAAGCGGTAAGACTGCTGCTTAATGAAGTTGTTATTCTCAGGTGACTTTTCAGCAAGTGTTAACGCCAGCTTTGCATTGGTAATGACGTTTTTGCTGTCGTTTTGATGATAAGCCAGGCCTGACTGAAGCAACGCTGCCTTTGCTTCAAGCTTAGGAATGTCAGTGTATTCTAAAAGCTCTTTAGATCGGTCTAGGTATTGCTCAGCTAGCGCGTAGTTATAGAGTTGCAGATAGGTAGCCGCTAAGCTTAAGCGAATCTTAATGATCCGATTAATGTTCTTACTGGTGCTTTCATGGTCCAGCACGTTGAAGTAGTGCACTAAGGCAAGGTTAAACTTGCCTTGGTAAAAATAAATGTCACCCATTTGCTCAAGGACATCCGCTAGGATGGGAGAGCTAGGGTAGGAGTCATAGAAGTCTGCGGCTTGAGATAAGTATTCGATCGCTTTGTCGTAAACTCGACGCTCTTGGAAGAGTCTTGCCAACAGGCGATTAACTTTTGCTAACCTTGCGCCACTGTCACTCTCAATAGATTGCCAATAACCGTAAAGCAGTTCCGACAAAGCCAAATTGTATTTCTTGCTATTCAGATAAAACTCGCCGACGGCTGTGTAATAGTCGATCAAGGCTAAGTCAGATCGGCTGTCTTCAAGCATAGTTTTGGCTTGAGAATACAAACTTTCCGCTTTAATCAGATCGCCACTATGTGAAGCGAGGAGCGCTCTTTGCATCACTAATCGATAGCGAACGCTGTCGGTACGTTGCAATACCGCATCAGCTTCATCGAGTTGCTGCTCAATTTGGTTAAGCGTGTCTTCCGCTTTTGAGTAGTTTTTGTCGTACATCCAAATCATTTGGTTGCGCATCAGCTGGAGATCTAAATCCATGTACGGCAATTGATATTCTTGCGCTAAGCGCTCGGCTTTGTTTAGGTGTTCGATAGCCGAACGAACGTTACCCATGGCGTAGTCTGCCTGAGCGATAATCTTGTGTGCTTCGATGGTGCTGCTTGGTGTGCGAACGCTACGATCGGTCTCGTCACGAGATATCGCAGAAGGGCTGTCACTCTCTTTGCGTTCCGTTAGCTCACGTTGTGACAAGTAGTTGGTTGCCGCTTGTTTTGCTTGTGATGGCTCTATTTCCGCCAATTGTTGTGCTTCGTTGAGTAACGCGGACGATAAAATAGTCGCATGAAGCGGCTGTACAAACAGCAAGCAAAGAAAGCCAATCAACTTGAATAGACGCGAACTGTCCCAAAACATCCTTTCGTTCCCTCGAACTGTTTTTAGATATGGCGGATAACGGTAAAAGACCTCAACAAGCCCCTTAAATGCAGGTTGAAGCCATTTGATATAGTAACATGCTTGGACAATAAAAACGTCCGGTAACCCTTTAGATTACCGAACTTATTTCTGTCACTAACGTGATTACTGACGAGCCATGCGGTGGTTGTGATCTGGCTTGTCTTGTTCCGTTGAGCGGTACGGGTTGATGTCCAAGCCACCACGGCGCGTGTAGCGGGCGAATACGGTCAGTTTGCTTGGTTGGCAGTATTTCATTAGATCCGTAAAAATACGCTCAACACATTGTTCGTGAAATTCGTTGTGCTCGCGGAAAGATACCAAGTAACGCAGCAGTTTCTCGCGATCTATTTTCGCACCTTGGTAGCGAATTTCTACACTGCCCCAGTCGGGTTGATTGGTGATTAAACAGTTTGACTTCAATAGGTGGCTATGTAGGATTTCTTCCACTTGCTCTTCACCTGCTGCGCCTTCAAGCAAATCAGCATCAAAATCGTAACTGGTGATGTCAATATCTTGGTCATCAATACATTCGCCTTCCATTGTCACAATAGGTTGATTGGTGTAGTGAGTAACCGGGTTCACCTCGACCAACACCTTTTCACCGGCACATTCAGATAGGTCTTGCGTTAAACGCTCTTCAACTTCTTCCCAGCTTGCAAAGCGGGTTTGGTTATAGCTGTTTAAGTACAGTTTGAAAGACTTCGATTCAATCAAGTTTGCGCTGGTGGCTGGAATGTATACTTCGCCAACGGCCACTTGTGGTAAACCTTTACTATTTAACCAAGAGAGCTCGTACAGCGTCCAAATGTCGTGCCCCATGAAAGGCAGAGTATCGCCTAACTGAAGGTCATCTCGGTTCAGGCTGCGAGGGACTGGTTGCAGCAAGCTTGGGTCGTATTGGTTCGCATACTCGGTCTTTTTACCTAGTGTTAGGCCAGCAAGCTCTTTAGCGTCAGAATATTTGCTCATACTTTGTGGTCGTTTTCGATTAGAATGGCGAGAATTTTACTGAATCCGCTGGTCAATTGCCATCCGGCAAACACGGCTATCTGATAAATAAGGAATGAGGAGACCTTCATGACCCAAAACGTTACTCAGGCGCTACAAGAGTTCAGCCTGCGCTACCAACAAGCTTGGCAAGCTAAATATAATGAGTTGCCAAGCAGTGAAGAGCTTGCAGATCTTGTTTCTCCTTGTGTCGAAGAGAAGCGTGATGGAAAGGTGCTTTGGAAAGCGGTCGCGCGTAATGAGATGGCCGATTTCACTAATGTGGAAAATGCTATTGAGTTGTCACTGCAAGATGATGTAAAAGCCTTTTATGGTTCTCAATACAGCGCCGATATGGAGGCAACTTGGCAAGGTAATTCGTTGACGTTGCTGCAAGTGTGGAGCGATGATGACTTTGTGCGCCTACAAGAAAATATTCTTGGTCATTTGGTGACGCAACGTCGCCTGAAACTTAAACCAACGGTATTTATCGCGGCGACAGATGAGGAAATGGATGTGATCTCGATTTGTAACCTCACTGGTAATGTGATTTTAGAGCGTTTAGGTACGTCTAAACGCGATGTGCTAGCGGATTCATTGGCTGAGTTCTTGAGCAAGTTAGAGGCCGCTGTCTAAATATGTACGTTGTTGAGTTGCAGTTTGAGTGTTTTGATAACACCACCGTCAGCGCGGTAGACAAAGCCATTAATGGCTTGATGGATGCGTTGCGTTACAACGGCCAAGTACTAGGCCGAGAATTCCCTATAGTGATGGGAGATGGCGAGTTTTATGTTCGTGTCGTTTGCCCAGAGCAAGACAGTTTGCATCCACGTTATCACTCAGATTTTGTCAAAGTGTGCATGAACCGTTTGTCAGACGCGTCTTTGCTTGCACCGAAAATGCGTATGCTTGGCCGTGATTTAAATTCAGAACAAGCGGCCGAAGAAGAGATCCCTAGCTGGCAAGTGTTGTACACAACTTATGTTCATACGTGTTCGCCATTGCGCAGTGGGGAAACGTTGTTGCCGATTCCTTTGTATCGCAATGAGCCGACGCTAAATGGTGACCATAAAGCCGTCATCAAATGGCAGACAGAATGGCAAGCGTGCGATGAAATCCAAATGGCTGGCGGGTGCCGTGCAGAGCATGCGGCGCTGCACGAGATTTGCGATGTAGACAGCGTGTTGTTCCGCCGCGGTTGGGATTTGCGAGGTCGTATCGAATACATCACCAAGGTTCCTACGTACTATTACCAATATCGTGTCGGTGGTCAGTCGCTGGAGAGTGAGAAAGCGCGCAAGTGCCCAAAATGCGGTGGAGAGTGGCTACTCGATGAGCCACTACATGACATATTTCACTTTAAGTGTGATGACTGCCGAATCGTGTCGAATATCTCTTGGGACCACCTTAAGTAACTAATTGAGGTTACTTAAATGGTTAGATAGAGAAATAAAAGGGCTGATGTTTTCACATCAGCCCTTTTATGTTCAGACTATATTTTCAGTACGGTTTAGAAAAGTGGGATTACCAACCTTTCACTACGCCGCCTTTGAATAGCTCTTTTGCTGCTTCGTAAACTTCTTCCGTTTGATAAGCTTTTACGAAGTTTTGTACGTTTTGCGCATTAACATTTTCTTCGCGAGCAACAATTAGGTTTACGTATGGTGAGTCTTTATCTTCAACGAACACGCCGTCACGCTCTGGCGATAGGTCGATAGAGCTTGCGTAAGTGGTGTTGATGATAGATAGCGTTACGTCATCCAATGAACGTGGAAGTTGTGGCGCTTCTAACTCAATGATTTCGATATTTTTAGGGTTGCCTACGATGTCACGTACTGTAGCGAGTAGACCAACGCCATCACGTAGTGTAATCAAACCTTGTTGCTCAAGAAGCAGTAGTGAGCGACCTAGGTTTGTTGGATCGTTTGGTACTGCGATGCGTGCGCCATCTTGGATTTCATCGATTGACTTCACTTGCTTAGAGTAACCAGCAATAGGGTAAACGAATGAGTTACCCGCGATAGCCAGTTTGTAGCCGCGGTCTTTCACTTGTTGGTCTAGGTATGGTTTGTGCTGGAACGCATTCGCGTCTACTGAACCATCATCCAGAGCGGCGTTTGGTGTTACGTAATCGGTAAATGTTACTAGCTCAACGTCTAGGTTGTATTTCTCTTTTGCTACTTTAGCGGCAACTTCGGCTACTTGTGCTTCAGCACCAGCAATAACGCCAACTTTTACTTTGTTTACGTCTACTTCTTTGTCGCCGCAACCCGCTAGAGCAAGAGCAGAGGCGGCCGTTGCTACAGTCAAAAGACCTTTAAGGCTAAATTTCATCTTTATCTCCTTATAATTTGTATTTTTGATGCTTATCTGTGGTCTACACGGCGCACCACTGCGTCGCCGATAGACTGAATAATCTGTACTAGAACAATCAACATCACGACAGTCACGGCCATGATAGTTACATCGTAGCGGTGGAAACCGTAACGGATGGCTACGTCGCCTAGGCCGCCGCCGCCTACCGTACCCGCCATGGCCGAGTAGCTAACGAGAGTGACTAAGGTGATCGTTACTGAGTTAACAATAGTCGGCATTGCTTCAGGTAGTAGAACTTTTGTGATGATCTGTGTTGGTGTCGCCCCCATTGATTGTGCCGCTTCCACCAAGCCTGTCGGTACTTCTAATAAAGCACCTTCAATAAGACGAGCGACAAAAGGAATGGCGCCAATAGTCAGTGGGACGATTGCTGCGGTTGTACCGATAAAGGTTCCAACCAGCATTTTTGTCACTGGAATAATCGCAACCATCAGTACGAGGAATGGCACAGAACGACCAATGTTAACGATAGCGCCTAAGCCGCTATTTAGTTTGGTGTTTTCAAGTAGGCCGCCTTTCTTAGTAATATGGAGGATTACGCCTAATGGAATACCCACAGCAAAGCCGACTAATCCGGCAACCGCAACCATGTAAAGCGTTTCCCACGTTGCACCTAAAAGTAGTTTGCTGTTTAAACTCAGCCATTCAGAAATCGTATTAAAGGACATAACCAAGTACCTCTACTTTTACGTTGTGCTTACGCAGGTATTCAAGAGCTGCGTTGTCATCTTCTTCGTTACCAAATAGCTCTGCGACCATCATGCCGAATTTCACGCCGCCAGCGTAATCAAGATCGGAGCTCAAAATACTCACATCAATATTGTATTTACGAGAAATTTGCGACATTAACGGTGCATCGACGGTTGCGCCAGTAAACTCTAAGCGAACCAACGGGTAGCTGCCATCAACACGCTCTGCTTGCAGACGTGCTTGGTAATCTTCAGGAATGGAAAGATCCAGCGTTGAGCGAATGAATTGGTGCGCTAGCTCTGTCTTAGGGTGCGCAAAAATATCGCCAACGGTGCCTTTTTCCACCAGCTCACCACCACCGATGATTGCTACTTCGTGACAGATACTTTTTACCACTTCCATTTCGTGAGTGATAAGTAAAATCGTGATGTTGAGTTTGCGGTTGATCTCTTTCAATAGCTCAAGGATAGATTGAGTTGTTGCAGGATCCAGTGCGCTAGTGGCTTCGTCACACAGTAGTACGCTTGGATCGGATGCCAATGCGCGAGCAATCGCCACACGTTGTTTTTGACCGCCACTTAGGTTGGACGGATAGCTTTCTTGTTTGTCGGCTAAGCCAACAAGTTTTAGTAACTCAGTGACTTTTGTTGTGATTTGCGATTTGTCTTTGCCTGCCAGTTCCAGTGGTAGCGCCACGTTATCAAACACAGTACGAGACGAGAGCAGATTAAAATGCTGGAAGATCATGCCGATGTTACGGCGCGTTTCGACCAACTGCTTTTTGCTGAGTTTTGTTAAATCGATGCCATCAACGATGATGGAGCCAGATGTTGGTGCTTCTAACATGTTTACGCAGCGGATCAGCGTACTTTTACCAGCACCAGATGAACCGATAACACCGAAGATGGTGCCCTTGGCGATGTGTAGGTTAATGTCTTTCAGGGCAAGGATTTCCTTACTGCCTTGGTAGAACACTTTATTGACGTTTTTTATTTCTATCATGTTTCAACCTGCCCAAAGATACGGGGAACTTCGCTGTCAAAAACGGCCTTTGACAGAACTTAATGTTGAGCTTTATCTCACTTCTCAGTTGATGCTATGGGTTAACCAGAATGAAGTCAATAGATATTTTTACGTCTAGACGTCTAAATGTATGGATGTTCTGTTTTGAAAAGAATGAGGAGTAAGTTACGAGGAGAAGATAAGCGGAGAGACCCTTCAGAATTACCGATTCTTGCCCAACAAATCAACTGTTTTGTCGAGGCCTAGAATGAATTAGATAGTGTTGAAGTTTATAAGGTATGTAATAATCTGATTAAACCGAGTTAATAGAGAAATACGTTTTGGCAAAACCTGCTGTTTTTATCGATCGTGATGGCGTGATAAACGTTGACCACGGCTACGTTCATGACGAACATGATTTTGAGTACATTGATGGTGTATTTGAAGCGACGAAAGCGCTGAAAGATCAAGGTTACCTCTTAGTGCTAGTGACGAATCAATCGGGCATCGCACGTGGTAAATTCAGTGAAGACCGTTTCTTGTCTCTGACTCAATGGATGGACTGGAACTTTGTTGATCATGGTGTTGAGTTTGATGGTATCTACTACTGTCCACATCACCCTGAGCATGGCATTGGGGATTACAAGCAGGATTGTGATTGCCGCAAGCCTAAGCCTGGTATGTTTATCTCTGCTCGCGACTTCTTGAAAATCGACATGGAAAAATCTGTGATGATTGGTGATAAAGCCGAAGACATGATGGCAGCAGAAGCAGCGGGCGTTGGCACCAAGATTTTGGTTCGCACAGGTAAGCCAATCACCGAGCAAGGTGAAGCATTGGCAACGGTTGTGCTTGATAGTGTTGCTGACGTGCCTGCATATCTAAAGAAATAATCTGCACAATTCGCATATTTAAGGGAAGCGTTTGCTTCCCTTTTCTCTTATTACTGTTAAAGTTCAGTCACCTAAGCATTCATCCATTCTAGTTTGATCACTTATGAGCAAAAAACTCACCATTCTTGATATCGCGAAATTGGCAGGCGTTGGCAAATCAACAGTAAGCCGTGTGCTTACTAACGATCCAAAAGTGAAACCTCAAACGCGAGAGAAAGTAGAGCAAATCATTCGTGAATCTGGTTATGTACCGTCCAAATCTGCGCAATCAATGCGTGGCGGTAGCCAAAAAGTCATTGGTGTTATCATCTCCCGTCTAGACTCTCCATCAGAAAATCGCGCCGTTGGTACAATGCTCAATGCGTTGTATTCCGCTGGTTATGATGCGGTGATCATGGAGAGTCAGTTTGACCGCGACAAAACCAATGAGCACTTGAGTGTGCTTAAGCGTCGCAATGTGGATGGCGTGATTGTATTTGGCTTTACTGGGTGCGATGAGCAAGCCTTAGCCGAGTGGGGCAATCGCATTGTGGTGATTGCGATGGATACCAATAACGTCTCTTCCATCAATTATGATAACCAAGGCGTGATAGACATGGCTTTGTCTCACCTTGAGCAGCAATCTTTATCTCGCATTGCTTATATTGGTGTTGATCCCGAAGATAAAACCACAGGCTTAGCGCGTTTAAATGCTTACAAAGCTTGGTGTCAGCGCAAGCAACTTACGCCTTGCTTCCAAACCGGTAAGCTTAGCCATGAAAGTGCTTATCAGCTGGTGGACCACGTTCTGAAAGCAGACACGCAAGCCATTGTGTGTGCCAGCGATACCATTGCATTGGGCGTAATCAAGCGTCTTCAAGAGTTGGGTCGTGAAGACGTGGTCGTGACAGGCGTGGGTGGTAACGAGTTGCTTTCTTTCCTTTTCCCTAAAGTATTTAGTGTCGATCCTGGTTATACCCTTGCGGGGGAAAAGTCCGCTAAAATGCTGATTAATCAATTAAATGGCGATGAAGAAGTCGTTCACTTCACTCAACAACCTATTTGCCGCTAATCCACACTACAACGGTTTGCTCTAAAATTATACTGTGATCATTCTCAATTAATGGGATTGTTCCCATTTTGTTTTTTATCTTTGGGTGGCAATATTAAAATTAAGAAATGGGAATGTTCCCATTTATAAAAATAAAATGATGAATCGAATGTATCCAATACAGGGTGGACAAAGTTATGAGTAAGATTGCGCGTAAAGACGTGGAGCGTCTTATTGAGCTGGTCGGGGGGCCGGACAATATTGCCAGTGTAAGCCACTGTTTAACTCGCTTGCGTTTTGTTCTAAACGATACGGACAAAGCAGACACAAAACAGTTAGAAGCATTACCGATGGTGAAGGGCTGCTTTACCAATGCAGGTCAATTCCAAGTCGTCATCGGCACTGAAGTTGATGAGGTTTACAAAGTACTGATCGAGCTAAGCGGTAAAAGTGAAGCGAGCAAAGACGAATCCAAGAATGCTGCTCGCCAAAACATGAATATCGTTGAGCGTGGTATTTCCCACCTTGCAGAAATCTTTGTACCACTGTTGCCTGCGATCATTACTGGTGGTTTGATTCTTGGTTTCCGTAATGTGATTGGCGACATCAAAATGTTTGATGGTCAAACCCTAACGGAAATCAGTCAGTTTTGGGCGACTGTTCATTCATTCCTATGGTTAATTGGTGAAGCAATTTTCTTCTTCCTACCCGTTGGTGTGTGTTGGTCGACCGTGAAAAAGCTCGGCGGTACACCGATTTTGGGTATCACGCTTGGTGTGACATTGGTTTCGCCGCAGTTAATGAACGCCTACCTGATTGGTAAGCAAGTACCTGAAGTGTGGGACTTTGGGTTGTTTGCGATTGAGAAAGTCGGTTACCAAGCGCAGGTGATTCCCGCGATGTTAGCAGGTATCGCACTGGCGTTTATCGAAACACGCTTAAAACGCATCATTCCGTCTTACCTTTACCTAGTAGTAGTACCGTTTGTTTCTATCATTGTGTCTGTGATTCTTGCGCACTCTATCATTGGCCCATTCGGTCGTATGTTGGGTGACGGCGTTGCTTTCGCAGCAAAAGCAGCCATGACGGGTGACTTTGCGATGATTGGTTCAACCATCTTCGGCTTCTTATACGCGCCACTTGTGATCACAGGTATCCACCACACAACCAACGCCGTTGACTTGCAGTTGATGCAAGAATTGGGTGGCACGCCGATTTGGCCTTTGATTGCACTATCGAACATTGCTCAAGCATCGGCAGTGGTTGGCATCATTATCATCAGTAAAAAGCAGGATGAGCGTGAAATCTCAGTGCCTGCGGCGATTTCCGCCTACCTTGGCGTAACAGAGCCAGCCATGTACGGCATCAACTTGAAATACAAGTTCCCAATGTTGAGTGCGATGATCGGTAGTGCATGTGCTGCTGCTATCTGTGGTAGTGCGGGCGTCATGGCGAACGGTATCGGTGTGGGCGGCTTGCCGGGTATCTTATCTATCCAGCCGCAGTTCTGGGGCATCTTTGCTCTGGCGATGTTAGTCGCGATGGTGGTACCTGCCGCATTAACATTAATTCTTTATAAGCGTGCACAAGCCAAAGGTGAGCTTGAGGCGGCAAACGCGTAATTCAATTTGAGGCAGTGACTTGGCTGCCTCCTCCTATTTTTCTTTTCAAATTTTAAGTTTCCGATTACTGGTAAGTGAGTGTTAGAAATGGCTATGACCAAGCATGATGAGAGCTGGTGGAAAACCGCAACCATCTATCAAATTTACCCAAAAAGCTTTTGTGACAGCGGCAGTAAAGGCACGGGCGATATTAAAGGGATCATTTCTAAACTGGATTATCTAAAACACCTCGGTGTGGATGCGATTTGGCTGACGCCGGTTTACCAATCGCCAATGATCGACAACGGTTATGACATCTCCGATTACTACTCGATCAACCCCGAGTTCGGCACGATGCAAGATTTCGATACCCTGTTGGCAGAGGCTCATCAGCTGGGCATTCGAATCATCATGGACATCGTGGTCAACCATACTTCGACAGAACACAAGTGGTTCCAATCGGCGTTAGGTGATAAAAACAGCCCTTACCGTGATTACTACATCTGGAAAGATCCGGTTGATGGCGCAGAGCCCAACAACTGGCAATCGAAATTTGGAGGTAATGCTTGGGAATTGGATGAAGCGACAGGGCAGTACTACTTGCACCTGTTTGCTAAAGAGCAGGCGGATCTGAACTGGGAAAACCCAGTAGTGCGTGAAGAAGTCAAAGAAGTCATCAGCTTCTGGGCAGACAAAGGCGTGGATGGTTTCCGTCTTGATGTCATCAACCTGATTTCTAAACAACAAGATTTCCCAAGCGATGATATTGGCGATGGCCGCCGTTTCTATACTGATGGTCCTCGCGTGCACGAATATCTGCAAGAAATCAGCGAAGCCGTGTTTCAAAAGTACGGCAGCGTGACGGTGGGAGAAATGTCTTCCACCACACTAGAGCACTGCCAGCAATATTCTTCGCTAGACGGCAAAGAGCTATCCATGGTGTTCAACTTCCATCATCTGAAAGTCGATTATCCAAATGGTGAAAAATGGACCAAAGCACTGTTTGATTTCATTCAGTTAAAACAGATCTTCAATCATTGGCAAACGGGCTTAAATGGCAAAGGGTGGGGGGCGCTGTTCTGGTGTAACCACGACCAACCACGCGTTGTGAGCCGATTAGGTAACGACGAGAAATACCGTGTTGAATCTGCCAAGATGCTTGCGGCATCAGTGCATATGATGCAAGGCACACCTTATGTTTACCAGGGGGAAGAGATCGGCATGACCAACCCGGGTTATACCGAAATCAGCCAATATCGTGATGTTGAAAGTACTAACATGTACGACATCATGGTCAACCGTGATGGTGTATCTCATGACGATATGATGGCGATCTTGGCACAGAAGTCGCGTGATAACTCACGTACACCAATGCAATGGAACAGTGCAAAACATGCGGGCTTTACTGAGGGCACGCCGTGGCTTGAAGTGGCGCAGAATTACTCTGAAATCAATGCTGAAGCTGCGGTTGCCGATTTGAACTCGGTGTTCTACTTTTACAAGCGTCTGATTGAACTGCGTAAACAGGTTCCAGTCATCACCGATGGCCGTTATGAAGATTTACTGCCAGAGCACAAACGTATTTTTGCTTACGCTCGTCAGAACGATAAGCAAACGCTGCTGTGTATCAATAACTACTATGCTGAAGAGGTGGAATGCGTTCTGCCAGAACGTTTTGATATGAGTAAAGCGAAAAACTTGCTGTCTAACTATCAAAACTCAGCGAGCGCAGTCGCGTCAAACCATCAAGTATTACGACCTTACGAAACTCGTATTTTATTGATAGAAGAATAAACTCGGGTGTCACCCCTTAAGATTGATGTTCGAGATAAAGGCTTTGGTGTGCTCCCCAAAGCCTTTTTTATTGAGATGCGAGATACTTGTGGAGTACAGGCTTATTTTGTTTCAATTGCTGTTAGCAGCACTTTCTCTTCATTGATTTGTACTTGTTGTACTTTTAGCAGCTCGATTTGCTCAATCAGACCTAAGCTCGGGTTAAACCAACGTTCTGCCGAAGTGGCGAACTCCATTGAGTCCATATCATCGCAGTTTAGGTTGTAAGTATTTTCTTCCGTCAGGTACGCCGCTTCAATTTTCTTGCTTGAAATCGAGAACGTTTTACGTACGCCAGTCTCTCGGATTTGCTGCCGCCAAACCACTTGGCAAGATGCTGTCATTGGCAGGTTTTGCACCCACTCATGCTCTTCAAAACTGTCTAGTAGGTTGTGAACTGCGTAGCCTGTTAGAGTGGTTTGCAGAGATATGGTCTCTTCACCGATATCAATGTTCGGGCTTTTCTCTTTTACGTCGTCACCGTTGAGACAGAAAATAGGGCTGCTGTGCATCAGCATTGCAACAAACTGCTGGTTAATGGAATAAGCGTCGGTGACTTCATGAAGTGCGCCATCAGAGCCTGCAAAATAAAGCGTATTGCTCTCTTCATCGTCGTTGTACTGTTCGTCAGAATAGTAGAACTGTTTGGCGCCGTAGTTCACCAAGTCATTAACCAACTGGACCATTGCTTCGCTGTTTGGGATTTGTGCCAATGCTGCCAACAATTGCTCGTTATCCATCGCTTGGAAACTCAGTTTCATCTCGCCTTCAGGTTGGCCATCCAGGCTAAACGCGTAGTTTAGTTGTGTGCTTGGCGTGGGAGCGAAGATTGAGTTTTGAATCGCGATGTCGAAACTTTCTTGAGGCACTTTGTTTGGATTAGCACTGCCAGAAGATGAACCGCCGCCACAGCCGTAAAGAGCCAGAGTTGCTGCTGCGATAAGCGTCATTTTGTTTAGCATGGTTTACATTCCTGATTGATTAGGCCGCTTCATGTTGGGCCGTTGCTTGAATGCGAGCATGCTAAGTTTAGTGAGCTAAAAAGGGCAAAAAACAAAAGCTAATAGGGCTTAACGAAAGCTTAATTTTATATTTAGGTCTTTGTTTTATTTGGGCTTATTTCGTTAGCTACGTTGGTGCAATACTCGTTGATGAGCGCTTTCCATCGGCTGATAATTTCTTGATCGGTCAAACTGACATGCAACGTTTTCCATGGTTGAAGGCAAGTCTCTTTCGATTCAGATTGAGAAAGACGTTCAAACAATGTCTCGGAAGGTAAAACGCGCAGCAGTGCCACCAGTGATTCCATGTAGTTGAGACGGAACTGTTCGAGTTTGTTTTGTTTATAAGCGATGTGAGACACAAACGTATAAATCAGCGCGTTTTGGATACGTGAGTCGCCATCTGGTGTCGTTAACAGAGTTTTTGCCCTGTCTAAGTTACCTAATTTGAAATGCAATAGACCTAACCAGAGGCTCAGCTCATCTGGCAAAACATCAAACGACGAATGTACTTGAGTTAAATACGCTTCCAGCTTTTGATGTTCGTGCTCGTATAAGGCGAGATGTCTTGCCGTTGTTATAGCCGCAAACTCATCAGATTGTCGGAGAGGTTGGCTAGAAAAGGCATTCTCGAATAACATTTTTTTGTGAACACCCGAAAGCTGCCACGTACTTGCCGAAGGGGCAGGCAGATTGAAGTATGCGCGACATCCGAGTGCATTTGGAAAATATCCGATTGTAGGTCAGATAAACGCAGTGTGTACTCATTGCGAAACGCCAGCTTGCCCGTCGCAGGATAAATAAGGTTCATCTGCGCTTTCAAGATGCCTTGCTCTGCGCCGTCTTTTAACTCGATATTGAGCTCGTAGTCGCTGGTCTGCATGTTTCGTGCGCCAGGGAAATATGGCGTATGACCGATAGGATCAAGAAAGTAACTGGGAGCCTCTTGGTTGGCGATGTCGGTGTATGGATATTCGACCTGTTGTTGCAGCAAGATGGCTTTGACTAGTATGCGATACTTTCTTGCTTCGGAACCAATCGCATCGACACGGTTGAGTAGTAGCTCGACTTTGGGAATCAGTAGTTGATGACGTGTTTGTTGTGTTGAGATTTCTTGGCGTTGCCATAACAAGCTTGCGAGCGTCACGCTACAAACTGCAAGTATGGCACACAAGCTATAAGCAAAAATTAGCTTGAAGTTCTTACGGTTCGCAACTTGAGCTGTAATAGCACGTCGATGGCTTTTCGCTGGTGGCACCAAACGAATATTGGCAGGGTTAAGAAAGTAGCCTTTGCGGGGGTAAGTGACTAAAAGCTTAGCGGCATCGTATTCGGGTAAGTACTGCTGTAGCAGTGCAAGTAAGGTGCTAATGCGGTTCGTGAGCACATTCTTAGAGATGAACTTGCTCTGCCAAATGGTTTCAATAATGGTGTCAGCAGAGAGTGGGTGGCCAACTCTTGTTAACAGCAGTTCTAATAATTCAATGGTGCGAGGTTCAAGATCAATCGCGATAGCATCTTGATGAAGGGTCTGTGTCTTCGGGTTATAGATCAGCTCTCCAATCGCAATACAACTGTGAGTCTGTTTAGCTTGTTGCAGAAAGTCGCGCATACCGTACCGATCTATTTGGAAATCGCGAAGTATTATATAGCGATTGGAGCGCGAAATCTTATAAATCGCGCTTCAATCATTATCAAAAATTTATGAACCGTAGGTCACGGAATAGCGGTGCGGTTTGTGGTTCATCGCTAACACGACATTGAGTGCAAACGCCCCCAAAATTGAAAGGCCAATCACTTCTGGTGTGACAAAGAAGAATGAAGCAAACAGGATACATGCATCGATTGCCATTTGGCTTTTGCCAACTGAAATGCCAAATTTGTCTTGGATAAACAAACACAGCACGTTAAAGCCACCTAAGCTGGAGCGATGTCGGAATAGGATCAGCATACCGAGCCCCATTAAAAGCCCGCCTGCGACGGCGCAATAAATTTCATTTACCGATTCGAGCGAGATTAGCAAATAAAGATGATCGGCAAAGATAGAAACCAACGCGCCAGAAATGGCACTATTAATGGCGAAATGACGGCCGAAGCGTTTCCATGCTAGTAAGTAAAAAGGACTGTTTGCTAAAAAGTACAGCACACCAAAGGTAAAAGGTGTAAATTGGCTAATAAGCAGAGCCAATCCAGTCGTGCCTCCCGTTAGAAGGTTCGCGGATTGGAGAAAGAAAACGCCTTGAGCTACCAAAAAGGTACCCGTGAGAATCGCTATCCAGTCTTCTTTTAATGAGTGTTTTTCCATCAATGTTGCAGTCATTAGTGATAAATAAGGCGTGCATAGTAGTAAAAAGATGATCTTTTCGGTAGCTAGAGGGTAAAATTTACGGTAAACCTATGTAATTGCTATTTTACAGGGTGTAAAGCACAAAATTGACAGGCAATAGATCGCCGTTATGCAATTGCAATGCGGGCGTGATACAGATTGCTTGCCATCATGAAAAAACTGCATGAGAAAAATTGTAAATTTCTCTTTATGACCCAGATCAAATTATGTAGAATGCGCGCCATTAGGGTGACGAAAACGTTTGCGTAGGGTCATTCAACAGTTTTTTTGCAACTTTCAGTACTAATCTGAGTCAGGAGATACAGATGCTTAAGCGTGATATGAACATCGCAGATTACGATGCGGAACTGTTCGCAGCTATCCAGGAAGAAACTCTTCGCCAGGAAGAGCACATTGAACTTATCGCTTCTGAAAACTACACAAGCCCACGTGTAATGGAAGCGCAAGGTTCTCAGCTAACGAACAAATACGCTGAAGGCTACCCAGGCAAGCGTTACTACGGCGGTTGTGAGTACGTAGATAAAGCGGAACAACTTGCTATCGACCGTGCATGCAAACTGTTCGGTTGTGAATACGCGAACGTACAGCCTCACTCAGGTTCTCAAGCAAACAGCGCGGTTTACATGGCGCTTCTTAACCCAGGCGATACAGTTCTTGGCATGAGCCTAGCGCACGGTGGTCACCTGACTCACGGTTCTCCAGTTAACTTCTCTGGTAAGCACTACAACGTTATCCCTTACGGTATCGATGAAGCGGGTCAAATTAACTACGACGAGATGGAACAGCTAGCGCTTGAGCACAAGCCTAAGATGATCATCGGTGGTTTCTCTGCTTACTCGCAAATCGTTGATTGGAAGCGCATGCGTGAAATCGCGGACAAAGTAGATGCTTACCTTTTCGTTGATATGGCGCACGTAGCGGGTCTTATCGCAGCAGGCGAATACCCAACACCTGTTCCACACGCTCACGTGGTAACAACAACGACGCACAAAACACTAGCAGGTCCTCGCGGTGGTCTTATCTTGTCAAATGCTGGCGAAGATATGTACAAGAAATTGAACTCAGCAGTGTTCCCTGGTGGTCAAGGTGGCCCTCTAATGCACGTTATCGCTGGTAAAGCAGTAGCGTTCAAAGAAGCGATGGAGCCAGAGTTCAAAGCTTACCAAGCTCGCGTAGTGAAAAACGCAAAAGCAATGGTTGGTCAATTCCAAGAGCGTGGCTACAAAATCGTATCTAACGGCACAGAAAACCACTTGTTCCTTGTGGACCTGATCGACAAAGACATCACTGGTAAAGATGCAGACGCGGCACTAGGTGCAGCAAACATCACAGTGAACAAAAACTCAGTACCAAATGACCCACGCAGCCCATTCGTAACGTCTGGTATCCGTGTAGGTACGCCAGCGATCACTCGCCGTGGCTTCACTGAAGAAGATGCAAAAGAGCTAGCAAACTGGATGTGTGACGTTCTAGATAACATCGGCAACGAAGAAGTTATCGAAGCGACTAAACAGAAAGTGCTCGAAATTTGTAAGCGTCTACCGGTTTACGCCTAACTGTTCTTCATAGAATGAGTCGATTTCGGTGTCGAACATACTCATTTGCTCGCGCAAACTCCGTGTGTTCTCCTAGAACTCGACTCGTCTATTTTGAACATTGATATACTAAAGGTCCTCAATTGAGGGCCTTTTTGTTTGTCTGGCGTTTGGAATGAGATATAGCGAAGAGTGTGTGATAAGGAGATGGCTACCAACACTGTCCCTTTCAATATATCCAAACCGCGTCATTCCGACGAGCCTAGGCGAGATCAGGAATCTTGTTGAGGCACACTCTTTTACTCAGCGTTTCCCAAAAAATCATCAGTACGTTGGAAACTGATTCTCAATCACGCTCGTTCCTCGCTGTTCAGAATGACGGAGGTAGAATGGCTTTTTATCACCATTTGACAGATACAAAAAAGGTTGGCACTGAGCCAACCTTTCTTTTCAAAACAGGCTTTTTAAAACAAGCGAGAGCTTATTTAATCTCGATACCTTGAGCCTGCATATCGGCGTGGTAAGAAGAGCGAACAAATGGACCACACGCTGCGTGCGTGAAGCCAAGCTCTAGTGCAACTTCTTTTAGCTCGTCAAACTCTGATGGCGGAACGTAACGCTCTACTGGCAAGTGGTGACGGCTTGGCGCTAAGTACTGACCTAGAGTCAGCATCGTTACGCCGTGTGCGCGTAGATCTTTCAGTACTTCGATGATTTCTTCTTTGGTTTCACCAAGACCCATCATCAAACCAGATTTGGTCGGTACATCTGGATGCTGCTCTTTGAACTTCTTAAGAAGCTCCAGCGACCACTTGTAGTTTGCACCTGGGCGAGCTTTACGGTAAAGACGTGGCGCTGTTTCTAGGTTGTGGTTGAAGACATCTGGCGGGTTATCTTTCATTAGATCAAGCGCTACGTCCATACGACCACGGAAGTCAGGAACCAGAGTTTCAATCTTAATATGCGGGTTCAACGCACGGATCTCGCGGTTACAGTCGGCAAAGTGCTGTGCACCACCATCACGCAGATCGTCACGGTCTACAGAAGTGATTACTACGTATTTCAGCTTCATATCGGCGATGGTTTTCGCCAGTTTTTGAGGCTCTTCTGCTTCCGGTGGTAATGGGCGGCCATGAGCAACGTCACAGAAAGGACAACGACGAGTACAAATGGCACCTAGGATCATGAAGGTAGCTGTACCGTGGTTAAAACATTCCGCTAGGTTAGGGCAAGATGCTTCTTCACATACGGAGTGAAGTTTATTCTTGCGCATCGCCGCCTTGATGTCTTGAATTCGTTGGCTGTCGGCTGGTAGCTTGATCTTCATCCAATCAGGCTTACGTAGCACTTCTTTCTGCTCTGTAGGCATGTTCTTTACGGGAATCAATGCCATTTTATCGGCGTCACGATATTTAACGCCTTTTTCCATCTGGATTGGTTTGCTCATGCTTTATTACCTTGAGAAGGTGCTTCTGTGCTGAATTCTACTTGCTCATAGTCGAGCAAAGTAACGAGTTCTTCTATTAATTGTTTTTCTACGGCTTCTACATTGTCTGGGCCGCCGAATTGGCTGACCTGAACCATTTCCATACCTTCATAACCACAAGGGTTAATACGCAGAAACGGTGTTAAATCCATATTTACGTTCAAGGCTAAGCCATGAAACGAGCATCCTTTACGAATGCGTAAACCGAGAGAGCATATTTTTTTACCGTCAACGTAAACGCCTGGTGCGTCAGGTCGCGCGGCCGAATCGATATTGTATGCTTTTAGCGTGTTGATCACGAGGTTCTCGATAGTGGTAACGAGATCTCGTACACCTAATTTTTTGCGGCGTAAGTTGATCAAGAAATAGGCGACCAACTGACCAGGGCCATGATACGTAACCTGGCCTCCGCGATCACTTTGTACAACAGGAATGTCACCAGTGTTAATAAGGTGCTCAGCTTTACCTGCCTGACCTTGCGTAAATACTGGGTTATGTTCTACCAACCAGACTTCATCAGGGGTTTCTTCTGTGCGTTGGTCGGTGAACTCATGCATCGCCTTCCATACAGGTTCATAGTCTTGGCGGCCAAGTCGTTTTACAACAAGTTGGTGTTGCATGGGAATTCCTGTTGCTAATATATAAAGTTTTTGGATTATAAACCGGATAACCCTGATGCTCTACCGCTGAGTAACAGATTTTTAACTGAAAGCGATGTAAAGTTTTGTTATCTGATTGATAAATAAAAAGAAAGCAGCCGAAGCTGCTTTCAAAAAAAATTTAATCTATCAAAAAATTATAGAACCATGCGCACGATGTCAATTTCACCTAACTCTTTGTATAGCGTCTCAACTTGCTCGATAGACGTTGCAGTGATGTTGATTGATACCGAGTGGTAGTTGCCCTTAGCACTTGGTTTAACGGTCGGGCTGTAGTCACCTGGAGCATGGCGCTGAATAACTTCAAGAACGAGCTCTGGAAGTTCAGGCTTTGCATGACCCATTACCTTGTAAGTAAATGAACAAGGGAACTCAAGCAGGTCTTTTAATTTTGCATCAGAGTTGATGGTTAGCATATCGATAACTCCAGTAGATATTCGTTGCGGTGCGAAATAGTACAGTCAAATTAGGGGGAACTCAAGACGAGGATCTCAAACTTAAAAAGCCGCCCTTTCAGGCGGCTTTGCGAATAAGTTTGCTATTCTAACGTTCTTCTTAGAAGAAGCTCTTGAATAACAATACGATGTAATCCCACATGCGGCTAAATAGACTACCTTGCTCTACGGTTTCTAGTGCCATTAGTGGGTATTCGGCAATATCTTCACCATCGATCTGATAGTATAGCTTACCAACTACATCACCTTTATTAATTGGGGCTTCTAGCTCTTTTTCAAGGACGAAGCTGGCTTTTAGGTTTTTCGCTTCACCACGTGGTAGTGTTACGTAAGTATCTTGGTCAAGGCCTAACGCTACAGTGTCTTTGTTACCCATCCACACTTTTTCTTCAACGAACGTTTGACCTGCTTTGTGCGGTGCCACTGTTTCGAAGAAACGGAAGCCGTAGCTTAGTAGCTTTTTGCTTTCTGACTTACGAGCATTGGCATCTTTAGTACCCATAACGACCGCAACCAAGCGCATTTGACCTTCAGTTGCTGAACTTACTAGGCTGTAACCCGCATTACTTGTGTGACCCGTTTTGATGCCGTCAACGTTCATGCTCTTATCCCAAAGTAGACCGTTACGGTTGTATTGGGTGATGCCGTTGTAAGTAAATTTCTTCTCTGAGTACACGCGGTACTCATTTGGTACGTCACGGATCAGGGCTTTACCTAGCAATGCCATGTCGTATGGTGTCGAGTACAGTTCAGCGTTATCTAAGCCATGAACGTTGGCAAAGTGCGAGTTCGTCATACCTAGTGTGTTGGCCCAAGCGTTCATTAGGTCAACAAACGCATCTTCTGAGCCTGCAATGTGTTCAGCCATCGCTACACAGGCATCGTTACCAGACTGGACGATGATACCGCGGTTTAGGTCACGTACTTTTACAGTTGTCCCCACTTCAATGAACATTTTTGATGATTCAGGGAAGTTTTTCGCCCATGCATTTTTACTGATGGTGACATCGTCATCTTCTGAGATATTACCACGCGCTAGTTCTTGGCCGATTACGTAGCTGGTCATCATCTTAGTCAGACTGGCTGGAGACAATTTTGTGTTCATCTCTTTCTCTGCCAGTACTTTACCTGAATGGTAATCCATCAGTACGTAGCCCTTCGCCGCGATTTGAGGGGCATCTGGAACAACGATAGGTGATGCAAGAGCAGATTGAGCGAAAGTTGCAGAAAGGGCAACCGAAGAAACGAGAATAGATTTCACAAACTTATTTTTATTCATGGTAATTCAAATTTTTGGGTTAACTGCGGACATCTTATCAGAATCCCCAGCTATGTAAGAGGGGATCGAGGAGAAATTCATGACACTAGGTCATTTGGCAGTGTTGTGTTTTTTAATAAATGCAGACGAATAGCCGAGCAACTTTACTTTATCTAGAGTGGCTTGCGTCAGGGAATAGTCAGTAAATGGCCCTAACAACAAGCGATAAGACTCTTTCGCATTTTCTAGGAAAGTTTCTGTATCCAATTTTTGACCAAGCTCGGTGCCTAAAGTTCGCGCGCGCTCTTCATTTTTTGATGATGCCACTTGAATAACGTACTTAGGGTGCGCTTCTAATGACTTTTTGTCCGTGGGCTGATTGATACTGATCACTTCAATTTCCACGTTCGCGGTGCCTGTTTTTATCACATCTAACTTATGTGCTGCGGCATAGCTTAAATCGATAATACGGCCATCGTGAAACGGACCTCGGTCATTAACTCGTACTACGGTAGTTTTGCCGTTGTCAGTGTTGGTGACTTTTACGTAACTCGGTAACGGTAGCGTTTTATGAGCCGCTGTCATTGAGTACATGTCATAGATTTCGCCATTAGAAGTCAAATGACCTTGGAACTTCTTCCCATACCAAGATGCGCGGCCTTTTTCTTTAAAGCCTTTGGCATCGCGAACTATTTTGTAGTCTTTGCCACGCAAGTGGTAATCTTTGTTCCCACCTAGGCTGTACGGTTCATATTTAGGGTGCGCATCCTCGATGTGTTCGACTGAAAGCGGTGTATCCGGTGCAACATCGGATTCGAGTTCGTAACGGCCTTCTTGTTCTTTTTGGCTAGTTGATGAACAGCCTGCCAAAATAAGAGCAGAGAAAACCAAGGAATATAAAGCGCGTTTTTGCATGTCTAGGTCGCCTTAGAGAATGCTTTTCGGTGCGTATGAATTGACATCAGAATACCAAAGCCAGCCATCAAGGTTACCATTGATGTGCCGCCATAACTAATGAGTGGCAACGGTACACCTACTACAGGTAGGATGCCACTTACCATGCCAATATTTACAAAAATATACACGAAGAAGCTGAGTACAATACTGCCTGCCATCATTCGTCCAAATGCGGTTTGCGCTTGGCTGGCGAGGTATAAACCTCGTCCAATAATAAATAGATAGATGGCTAAAAGGCAAAGGAAGCCAATCATACCCCATTCTTCAGCAATTACTGCAAAGATAAAGTCAGTGTGTCGTTCAGGAAGAAATTCCAGTTGTGATTGAGTGCCTTGCAACCAACCTTTGCCTGAAATACCACCAGAGCCAATCGCGATTTTACTCTGAATAATGTGGTAGCCCGCACCTAGCGGGTCAGACTCTGGGTTAAACAGAGTACGTACGCGAACTTTTTGGTATTCGCGCATCAAGAAGAACCACAAAATCGGAATGAAACCACCGAGTGCGATGGCGGCACCAGCGATGATTTTCCAACTAATGCCCGCGAGGAAGATAACAAAAATACCGGAAGCGGCGATTAGAATAGAGGTCCCTAAGTCAGGCTGTTTTGCAATGAGGATGGTTGGCAAGCAGACCATAATCAGTGCAACGATGAGTGTTTTTAGCGTTGGCGGAAGGGGTTGTCGACCTACATAGCGTGCCACCATTAATGGCACCGCGAGCTTCAATAACTCGGAAGGTTGAAAGCGCACAAAACCGAGGTTAAGCCAACGCTGTGCGCCTTTAGATGCTTCACCGAAAAACAGCACGCCAAAGAGCAGTATGACGCCGCCGACGAACATCAAAGGTGCCAGGCTCTCGTAGGTTCGTGGAGAAAGCTGCGCAAGAACGATCATCACAACGAGTGAAAGCACCATCCGCATAGCTTGGCGATCCATCATCAGTAAACTTTGGCCACTAGCGCTGTACATGATCACGAGGCCAAACCCCATCAGGGCCAATATGCCAAGTAGGAGTGGTAAGTCGATATGGAAGCGTTCAAACAGGGCGCGATTTTTACCTGTAGAGGGATCCATCTTCATTACTGTTTTACCTCTTTCTTCGCATTGTTTTCAGGCTCAATTTCTTCTGGGCCTAGAACGACTCGGTCAAAAATTTTCCTTACTACTGGGGCACCGTTGCTAGAACCACCGCCGGCGTTTTCTAGTACTACAGTGACGACCACTTTTGGATCATCAAATGGTGCAAAGCCAGTAAATAACGCATGGTCACGTAAGTGCTCGGCGATCTCATCGGCGTTGTACTCTTCGTTTTCACCCAGACCGAAGACCTGTGCAGTACCTGATTTACCCGCTGTTTGATAACTCATTTTGTAGAATGAGCGGCGAGCTGTTCCGCGCGTGCCATGGTTTACCCGACGCATGCCTTCTTTCGCCATATCCCAGTACTTTTTCGGTACATTCTTGATTGGCGGGTAAGTCACGTATTCTGTTGTTTGTTGTTCTTCGAAGTCGTTGCCGTTCTCTATCGTCGCTTTGAGCAAGTGAGGTGCGATAACTTCTCCCTCATTTACTAATACGGAGGTCGCTTTGGCGATTTGCATTGGTGTTGCTGTCCAATAACCTTGGCCGATACCCACAGGGATCGTATCGCCTTTGTACCACGGGGTTTTATGGCGAGACATTTTCCAGTCACGAGTCGGCATATTCGCCTTACTTTCTTCGTAGATATCGATGCCAGTGTAATCACCAAAACCGAACATCATCATCCAATTCGAAATACGGTCAATACCCATGTCATAAGCGATTTGATAGTAGAAGGTATCAACAGACTCTTCGATCGACTTAATGATATCGACGCGTCCGTGTCCCCAACGCAACCAGTCACGGAATGGGCGAGTGTTGGAGTTTGGTATGCGCCAATAACCTGGATCATTTCGCGTAGTGTTCGGTGTGACGACACCTTCTTGTAGCGCGGCTACCGCCATAAATGGTTTGATGGTAGACGCGGGTGGATAAATGCCAAGTGTGGTTCGGTTGACCAAGGGACGGTTTTTATCGTTCAAAAGGGCGCGATAGTCTTTACCCGAGATTCCGTGCACGAACGAGTTAGGATCGTAGCTAGGGCTTGAAACCATAGCCAGTACGCCATTGTCTCTAGGATCGATCACTACAGCACTGCCTCTGCGGCCATCCAATAATTGGTGTACGTACAGCTGCAAGTTGATATCAAGGTTTAAAACGATGTCTTTTCCGGGTACAGGTGGAACGTACTTTAACGTACGAATCACGCGGCCGCGGCTGTTTACCTCGACTTCTTGATATCCGGCCGTACCGTGTAAGAGGTCTTCGTAGTATTTTTCGATACCCAGCTTACCAATGTCGCGAGTGGCTTGATAGTTTGCGTCTTTTTCTTCTCGGATCAGGCGCTGCATGTCGCGATCATTGATTCGAGAAACGTAACCAATCACGTGGGTTAAGACTTCGCTGAAAGGGTAGTAGCGCTTTAAGGTCGCACTTATTTCTACACCAGGAAAGCGGTACTGATTGACGGAGAATACCGCTACTTGTTTTTCGTTCAGTTGGGTAAGCAGTGGGACCGACTTAAATCGACGAGTCCGTTTACGCTCTTGGTGGAAACGTTCAATCTGATCTGGGGTAATTTCCAGAATGGTTTGTAGTTCTTGGATGGTTGCATCAATGTCTTTAATTTTTTCTGGAGTCAGTTCTAAGTTAAAGACGGGACGGTTCTCTGCCAGTAAAACACCATTTCGATCATAAATCAGACCTCGGTTAGGCGCGATAGGAACCACTTTGATACGGTTATCGTTCGAGCGGGTTTGATAATCTTGAAACTGGTTCACCTGAATGTTGTACATGTTGGCGACCAGAGCTCCCATCAAGAGAACAATACCGATAAAAGCGACAATAGCGCGGCTGGCAAACAGACGCGCTTCGGCTTGATAATCTCGGATTTGACTGCGGCGCTTACGAATCATTAACGCTTGGCTCTAAAGTTAAACAACGATTATTCGCGGTGGTACGGATGGTTCGCGGTGATGCTCCACGCTCGGTATAAGCTTTCTGCCATTACGATACGCACTAAAGGGTGGGGTAGCGTTAAGGCAGACAATGACCAGCTTTGGTCTGCTGCAGCTTTGCATGCAGGAGCGAGTCCTTCAGGACCGCCGATTAAGATTGATACATCACGGCCATCTAATTTCCAAGCTTCTAACTGCTCAGCGAGTTGAGGAGTGTCCCATTTTTTACCTGGGATATCTAACGTGACGATACGGTTGCCTTTTGGTACCGCAGCGAGCATCGCTTCCCCTTCTTTTTGCAGGATACGAGCGATATCGGCATTTTTTCCACGTTTGCCAGCAGAGATTTCAATCAACTCCAATGGCATATCATGTGGGAAACGGCGACGATATTCTTGAAAGCCTTCCTCAACCCATTTTGGCATTTTTGTGCCAACAGCAATTAGTTGAATTTTCAAAAGATTAACCCCAGAGTTTTTCTAGCTGGTAGAGTTCGCGGTGCTCTTCTTGCATCACGTGAAGCATGGCGTCGCCCATATCTAGGACTACCCATTCACCTTCGTTTTCACCTTCCATTCCTAGTGGCTCAAGACCGGCTTTTTTCACTTCTGTTGCAACGTGGTCAGCGATGGATGAAACGTGGCGTTTGGATGTGCCAGTACAGATGATCATGTAATCTGTCACGCTTGATTTATCTTCCACATTTAGGACGATAATGTCTTCCGCTTTCATGTCGTCGGCTTTATCAGCTAAAAAGTCTTTCAGTTCTTCGCGAAGCACTCGGTTTTCCTCGGTTTGTCTCTTATCTCTACAGTGTTTTACATTCTTGCTTGCAAAACAGGTCGCGCACTATATCACGCTTTGATTTTTAAATTGCCAGCTTAATATCAGGAGAGCAGGTTTCTAAGCTCAACTGATGAATAGTTGGCCATACAGACTCGTCATATTGAGTTTTGGCTTTTATCTCTGCTTGAGCCAACAAGGAGAGCAATGCACAAATACGACTCGCCGATAAGCGGGTCAGTGCTGCGTTATAGAGTGGACGCTTGTTTTGCCAAACTCGATATTTCTCAAATACCTGGTTCATTCCCATTTGAGTTAAGTCTTGATGCATATTTAAAAGTTGGCTCAACTCTTTTTGTACACTTCGAATCAAGATCACGGTCTCGACCCCTTCCGCCTCAAGTTGGCGAAGAATACGTTGTGCACGGTTTGCTTTACCTGCCAGTAAGGCGTCGATCCAGTTAAACGTAGTAAAGTGATTATGGCGACTTAGGGCTTCCTCTAAACGTATGATGGTCAGCCCACCATCCGGGTAGAGTAGGGCCAATTTCTCTAAGCTTTGTGACAATGCAAACAGGTTACCTTCATGCCATTGAGCCAACATTTGCAGTGATTGTTGATCGGGTTTTAGGCCCAACGTGCGGCAACGTGCCTGAATGAACATAGGTAAGCGTTGTAGATCTGGCGACAAACAGCTTACCCAGTCGCCTTTTGAGCTTAATGCTTTGAACCATTTCGCATTTTCTTGGGCTTTGGGCAGTTTGCTACCAACAATGACGAGCATGATGTCATCATGAAGCATATCACACAGTGTTTGCAGCTCTTTGCTGACGGCGGTTGTCACGCCACTTTCAGGAATTTCAAGCTCAATCAATTGACGGTTTGAAAACAGACTCATCGCTTGGAAACAGTCGTAAACTTGGTTCCAGTCGATGCTAGCATCCACAGCAAAACGGTGTTTTTCCTCAAAACCTTGCTGAAACGCTGCCTTTTGGATGGCTTGGCGGCTTTCTTGAATCAGTAACGGCTCATTACCAAAGATTAAGTAAACCTGTTTAACTTGTTTAGTTAAATGATCCGTTAGCTTATCGGCATAAATTCGCATAGTGACTAAGAGTTTTTGTTCGCTGGCTCAGAGATTTGTCCTGCTTCATATTCGGCACGAATACGGCCCAACTGGCGCATCATCTGTTTTGCAGCTTGCAAGCGCATCTCGTCTTCAATTACGTCACGCTCAACAGATTTTGCAAGTGCAGTCAACGGGTTGTCTAGGTAGTTGCGGTTTACTGTTGTCGTAAAGTTTTTAGAACCATAGCCAGGAATCGTCACACGGTATTTTACTACGTATGTCAGCTCTTTTTCTGCTGCACGGCTATTTTGATAAAGCGATAGTGTACGCTCATCGATTGTCGCTTCCGTCAAATGAAGGTTGGGTACCGTCGATGATGGTTGAACAAGTTCAACTTTGTTCAGTTCGAGTTGAGAGCGTACATAGCGAGTTAATTCACTGTATTCATCGTAGCTGGAGAAAGACATAGTGTGCAGCTCTTCCGGTACGGAATACTCGCCGCGAAGGTGAAAACCACAGGCAGAAAGAAGCCCCGCTAATACCAATACCACTGGTAGTTTAATCAAAGAGAAAAAGCGCATTGATTGTATTCATCCTAAATTGAAGGGGTTATTTACCTTAAACCACTCATGTGAATGGTTTGAGGTAAATAAACAGGGTAGAAAACTACCCTGTTTAATGACTCTTGGTTAACAAATAAGTTCGCTACACAGAGACAAATTGACAGCTGCGATTAGTTTGCAACGATGTTCAGCAGTTTACCTGGAACGTAAATAACTTTACGAATAGTCAGGCCATCAGTGAACTTAACCACGTTTTCGTCGTTTAGACCAAGCTGTTCGATATCGTCTTTAGAGATATCTGCTGGGACTGTTAGCTTCGCACGTAGCTTACCGTTAACTTGAACAACGATAGTTTTTTCGTCTTCAACTAGCGCTTTTTCGTCAAACGTCGGCCATGCCGCGTTATCAATGTCTGTTTCACCTAGTGCTGCCCATAGCTCGTATGAGATATGCGGAGTGATAGGGTAAAGCATGACAACAATAGCTTTCAGTGCTTCGTCAAGGATTGCACGATCTTGCGCAGATTCTTGAGGCGCTTTCGCTAGTTTGTTCATCAGCTCCATGATCGCTGCGATCGCGGTGTTGAATGTTTGACGACGAGCGATATCGTCCGTCACTTTCGCGATGGTTTTGTGAACGTCACGGCGAAGTGCTTTTTGATCACCAGAAAGCGCGGCTGTATCTACTGCTTCTGCTGCGCCTTTCGCTGTGTGCTCTTTCACTAGTTTCCAAACACGTTTCAGGAAGCGGTTCGCACCTTCTACGCCAGACTCTTGCCATTCAAGCGTCATGTCTGCTGGAGACGCGAACATCATGAATAGACGTACTGTGTCAGCGCCGTACTTATCTACCATTTCTTGAGGGTCGATACCGTTGTTCTTAGACTTAGACATCTTGATCATGCCTGAGTGCGTTACATCGCGACCTTCAGTGTCTTTAGCAGAAGTAATGCGGCCTTTACCATCACGTTCAACAGCTACGTCTGTTGGAGCAACCCATTCTTTACCGCCTTTCTCGTTCTCGAAGTAGAACGCGTCTGCCAGTACCATGCCTTGACACAGTAGCTGCTTGAACGGTTCGTCAGACGTTACGTAGCCCGCGTCACGTAGCAACTTGTGGAAGAAGCGTGAGTACAGTAGGTGCATACAAGCGTGCTCGATACCGCCGATGTACTGGTCTACTGGTAGCCAGTAGTTTGCTTTTTCTGGATCTAGGATGTCGTCTGCTTGCGGTGAACAGTAACGCGCGTAGTACCAAGAAGATTCCATGAACGTATCGAACGTATCTGTCTCACGTAGAGCAGGTTCGCCGTTGAATGTGGTCTTCGCCCATTCTTTATCTGCTTTGATTGGGCTGGTTACGCCGTCCATTACCACGTCTTCTGGAAGAATCACTGGTAGTTGGTCAGCAGGTACTGGGTGAACTTCACCGTCTTCAGTCGTTACCATTGGGATTGGTGCGCCCCAGTAACGTTGACGAGATACACCCCAGTCGCGTAGACGGAAGTTTACAGTCTTAGTGCCTTTGCCTTCTGCTTCTAGCTTCGCTGCAATTGCATCGAACGCCGCTTGGAATTCTAGGCCGTCGAATTCACCTGAATCGAACAGTACACCTTTCTCTGTGTATGCCGCTTCAGAGATGTCTAGCTCGCTGCCATCAGCAGGCTTGATAACTGGCACGATGTCTAGACCGTACTTCGTTGCGAACTCGTAGTCACGTTGGTCGTGTGCAGGTACTGCCATTACCGCGCCTGTACCGTAGTCCATCAATACGAAGTTTGCTACGTATACTGGTACTTCACGGCCGTTCAATGGATGAATAGCAGTAAGGCCAGTAGCCATACCTTTCTTCTCCATTGTCGCTAGCTCAGCTTCTGCAACCTTGTTGTTCTTACATTCGTCGATAAACGCTGCAAGCTCTGGGTTGTTCTCTGCAGCAAGAGCTGCAAGAGGGTGGCCGGCTGCGATGCCCACGTAAGTCACACCCATTAGCGTATCTGGACGTGTCGTGTAAACTTCTAGGTCTTGTTGACCCTTAACTTCAAATTTCAGCTCAACGCCTTCAGAGCGGCCAATCCAGTTGCGCTGCATGGTTTTCACCATTTCAGGCCAACCTTCAAGCTTGTCTAGGTCGTCTAGTAGCTCTTGAGCATATTCAGTGATTTTGATGAACCATTGAGGGATTTCTTTTTGCTCTACAGGCGTATCACAACGCCAGCAGCAACCGTCTTCAACCTGCTCGTTTGCAAGAACAGTTTGGTCGTTAGGACACCAGTTAACAGAAGAAGTCTTTTTGTAAACTAAACCTTTCTCGTAAAGTTTAGTGAAGAACTCTTGTTCCCAGCGGTAGTACTCCGGTGTACATGTTGCGAATTCACGGTTCCAATCGTAACCAAAGCCTAGAAGCTTAAGTTGGTTCTTCATGTATTCGATGTTTTCGTAAGTCCAAGGTGCTGGTGCAGTTTTGTTTTTTACTGCTGCGTTTTCTGCAGGTAGACCGAATGCGTCCCAACCGATTGGTTGCATCACGTTTTTACCTTGTAGGCGTTGGAAACGAGATACTACATCACCGATAGTGTAGTTGCGCACGTGACCCATGTGCAGTCGACCACTTGGGTATGGGAACATGGATAGACAGTAGAATTTTTCTTTATTTGGGTCTTCACTTACAACAAAGGTTTTGTTGTCATCCCAGTGCTTTTGAACTTTTTGTTCAATATCTTGTGGGTTGTATTGTTCTTGCATCGATGGTATCCGTTATCTTGGAATTTGTGAGTTCGGTTAGAACAGACTTAAATAGATCGTCATAGAATACCTAAAGCTAGGGATCACAACAATAGCCAATCTGTACCCATGCGCCCTTAAGTGACGCAGGTAGGAGAAAGATGGAGGTCAGTTATGCCTAAACGTAAAACAGGTTATGAGGAAATGCTCGAGGATGTGATTGAAACCTTGAAGCACAGTCCGGAAGAAGTTAACAAAGCGATTGAGACGTCGGGCAAAGTGGTGGATGCTGCTAATGACTTGACCAAAGATGAATTGGCTTTAATCAAAGCGTACCTTAAAGCAGACTTAAAAGAGTTTTCAGAGAGTTACGAGGATAGCAAAAGCGGACCGTTTTACTTAACGATTGCGGATTCGATATGGCAAGGGCTGTTAGAGATTACAGACCGAACTAAAGTTGAGTGGGTTGAGTTGTTCGATGACTTAGAGCATCAAGGGCTATATGAAGCAGGAGAGGTGATAGGCTTAGGCACTTTGGTCTGTGATGAGTGTGGTCACAAGACAACGTATAACCACCCAACTGTAATCATTCCGTGTATTAAATGTGGTCACAAAGGCTTTACTCGCCAGTCATTAAAGCCATAAATGGCGCGTAACGACTGCATAATACAATGAATAAAAAAGAGGCTTGGTCGCCTCTTTTTTGTCTTTTCTACTTTCAAGCTGTTATCAGCTCTGTTTTCTTCTTAAACCGAAAGCCAGCGCTAAACTTAACCCAACCCAAATATACAATGGCCAAGTACCAACGATTCGATATGGCGTTTTCCCATCGGTTGGGGTGAGCTCTGCGCGCAGCACTGCAGTTTCAAACTGCGGAACTTGCTCAACGATTTTACCCTTGTGATCGGTTACCGCTGTTAATCCATTGTTAGTCGAGCGGATGAGCGGTTTGCCCAACTCTAAGGCACGCATACGGGCGATCTCCATATGTTGAAGAGGACCGATAGAGTGACCAAACCATGCATCATTTGAAAGCGTTAGAATGAAGTCTGTTTCGTCAGTCACATTTTGACGCACTTGCTCATTAAAGATGATCTCATAGCAAAGCGCTGGTGCCATGTGCATGCCATTCGCAACGATGTTTGGCTGCACAAAAGCCCCACGGCTAAACGACGACATCGGTAGGTTAAAGAATGGCGCTAATGGGCGCAAAATATCTTCAAATGGTACAAACTCACCAAACGGTAGTAGGTGATGCTTATGGTAACGTTCGCTTAAATCGAAGCTGTAGTCACCGTATGGTGTGATGCCGAGGGACAGAATACTGTTGTAGAACTGTCGATCTTCAGCTTGGTTGACGACACCGGTGATGATTGCGCTGTTATTCATTTTTGCAGCGCTGTCGATATTGCTCAAAAATGAAGGCACTTCAATTTCAAAAGCGGGAATTGCTGCTTCTGGCCAAACGATAATGTCAGCGTCCCAGTTTTCACGAGTTAAGTCAGCGTATTTCATGATGGTTGGCCAGCGTTGACTTGGTAGCCACTTTAGGTTTTGGTCTACGTTACCTTGAATCAGTGCGAGCTTAGTCGTGTCTTCTGGCCGAGGTGTTACCCAATCGTAGTTTCGAATCCCAAAGCCTGTGCTGAGTAATACCGCAGGAATAACCACCATCAGCCACTGTTTATGAACCCAAGCATAGGCTAATGCCCCCGCACTAATAAGGATAAACAGAGTGAGCAGTTCCACGCCACCGATAGGCGCAAAGCTTGCTAGTGGAGCATCAATCTGGCTGTAGCCTAGCCATAGCCACGGGAAGCCGGTCATCACCCAACCACGCAACCAATCACTGATTAGCCATAAAGCGGGCGCAGCGAGAAGCGCTTTTGTGAGCGTAAATTGAGGAAAGAGTTTGTTGTTTAGCCAGGCAAATAAGCCTGAATAAACAGCCAAGTAGGCGACAAGCAAGCCCATTAAAAATAAATTAGCAATCAGTGGCATGCCACCAAAGCCGGAGATACTGACGTACACCCAGCTAACGCCAGTTGCAAATTGACCTAACCCCCAAGCATAGCCAATCCACAGTGCGCGTTTCGGTGTTTGGTTAGCAAGAAGAATCAGTAGAATAGCTGGGCTAAGAATGGCAATAGGCCACAACTGGTAAGGTGCAAAAGCGAGCGTAGTAGAGGCGCCAACAAAAGCGGCCACTAAGGGCCGCTTGAGGCGATGAAAGAGTTCATTCATCATTATAATTTTCTGAGATTCCCAATGGGTATCGCGTTACTCTTGAGTGGCTTCAACCAGGGTTTCTTCGTCTGGGATCGTCACTTGGAGTTGAATGACACGACGGTTATCGGCAGCGGTGACTTTGAAGTTGTAACCTTCAATTTCAACCAGTTCACCACGAGAAGGTAAGTGACCAAAGGCAGTCATGACCATGCCACCAACGGTATCTACTTCCTCATCGCTGAAGTTAGTTCCAAATGTCTCATTAAACTCTTCGATGGTTGTCAGCGCTCTGACAGCAAACGTATGCTTGCTAAGCTTACGAATGTCTGTCTCTTCGCTTTCATCGAATTCATCTTCGATATCCCCGACGATTTCTTCAAGGATATCTTCAATGGTCACAAGACCAGAAACACCACCGAATTCATCGACAACAATGGCCATATGATAACGTTCTTCACGGAACTCTTTAAGCAGTCGATCAACGCGTTTACTTTCCGGTACCACAACGGCTGGTCGAATAACTTCTTCGATATCAAATGGATTACTGCCTGAGCCTAAGTATTTAAGTAAGTCCTTCGCAAGAAGAATGCCTTCCACATGGTCTTTATCTTCGCTGATCACAGGGTAGCGAGAGTGTTGAGCATCGGTAATCAAGGCAACCAAGGTATCAAGGTCGTGAGTACGCTCAACCGTAACCATTTGCGAACGCGGGATCATAATGTCACGCACGCGCATTTCGGAGATTTCCATAACACCTTCAAGCATATCGCGGGTGTCATGGTCAATCAGGTCATTGACTTCAGAGTCACGGATAACATCCACAAGCTCTTGGCGATCTTTTGGTTCGCCCTGAAATAATTGACCTAGACGCTCAAAGAAGGACTTTCTACTCGGACCTTCTGCCTTTTCTTTCTTATCTTCGTTAGAAGAGGGAGAATTATCTTCGTTCATTGTTTCTCAATTAAGTAACGCTATCAGAAGTGTGATAGCACACATAGAGAGGCGAACACGAGAATCATTTTGGTGGTTCGCCTTTCCCTGCTGAATAGCCAATGGCTATTCTTTTTCAGCAATGTAAGGGTCTTCATAGCCCATACCTTGCATGATTTCGGTTTCGAGGGACTCCATCTCTTCGGCTTCGTCATCCTCTATATGATCATAACCTAGCAGATGCAAGCTGCCATGTACAACCATATGCGCCCAATGTGCTAACAGAGGCTTGTTCTGTTCAATTGCCTCTTTTTCAACGACTTGGCGGCAAATAATTAAGTCGCCAAGTAAATCTATTTCCATACCCGGAGGGGCTTCAAATGGAAAAGACAACACATTGGTCGGTTTATCTTTACCACGATACTCATGGTTAAGCGTGTGACTTTCTTGTTCATCCACAATGCGAATGGTGACTTCGGCTTGTGGCTGGAAGAGAGGAATCGTCTTATCTAGCCACAATTGGAAATCTTGCTGCGAAGGCAGCCCTTCTTCATTTTCGACTGCCAGTTGCAGATCAAGTTCAATCGCCATGATTATTCCTTAGTGGAAGCAACTTGTGCATTCAGTTCGGCTTTCGCTGCTTCTAATAACTTCGCATCGCGTTCTTCACGACGACGCTTCTCGAACTCTTTACGCTCTTTCTGGTCTTGTGCTTCCCACTTCTCATACGCGTTAACGATACGAGCAACCACTGGGTGACGTACAACGTCGTCTGCTAAAAAGAAGTTAAAGCTGATGTCGTCGACTTCGCTTAGTACTTCAATAGCATGACGAAGACCCGATTTTGCACCACGAGGTAAGTCGATTTGCGTGACGTCACCAGTGATAACTGCGCGAGAGTTAAAACCAATACGCGTTAGGAACATCTTCATCTGCTCAACCGTGGTGTTCTGACTCTCATCAAGAATGATGAAAGCGTCGTTTAGAGTACGACCACGCATGTAAGCAAGAGGGGCTACCTCAATCACGTTACGTTCAATCAGCTTCTCTACGCGCTCAAAGCCCAACATTTCAAATAGGGCATCGTATAGCGGACGTAGGTATGGGTCGACTTTCTGGCTTAAGTCACCAGGTAGGAAGCCCAGTTTCTCACCGGCTTCAACCGCAGGGCGCGTCAATAGAATACGACGGATCTCTTGGCGCTCTAGTGCGTCAACTGCTGCTGCAACAGCAAGATAAGTTTTACCTGTACCAGCCGGGCCAATACCAAAAGAAATATCATGCGTGACCATGTTAACTAAGTACTGCGCTTGGTTTGGCGTACGTGGTTTGATCACACCTTTCTTGGTTTTGACGAAGACTTCTTTACCGTGCTCGATATTAGACTCAGTATTCTGCTCAAGAACACCAGACTCTTTGATCGCTAGGTGGATTTGCTCAGGCTCAATATCTGGGAGCTCACCTCGTACAGGTGCGGTATCAACATACAGAGTTTTCAGGATATCCAGCGCAGCTGATGCGGTATGAGGTTTACCGACAATTGTAAAATGGTCACTACGGTGGTTAATTTCAACGCCTAGACGACGTTCTAAATGCTTGATGTTGTCATCGAATGGACCGCACAGGCTAGCAAGTCGGCGGTTGTCGGAAGGTTCTAGGTTAATTTCTAGAGTTACGATTTTATTACTCAATGTTGCCTCTCATTTTTTGCCACTTAATGAGAGCCTGATAACGACCAGGCTCTCCATGGCTATTTATACGAGCTTATGGCGTAAAAGTAGCTACACCCAGCTCATCTTCGCGACGTGTTTTCGCCATCATCTGCGTTGGGGAAATCACACTACGAAGATCCATGTCTTTTTCAGTACGTACTAGCTCACCACGCAGTGAGTTCGCAAATACGTCTACGATCTTCACATCAACGAACTGACCAATTAGGTCTGCACTACCTTCAAAGTTTACTACACGGTTGTTTTCTGTACGAGCGCGCAGTTCCATTAGGTTTTTCTTCGAAGGACCTTCAACTAGAACACGTTGTTCTGTGCCAAGCATCAAGCGAGAGTAACGCATCGCTTGAGCATTGATAGTTTGCTGTAGTTCGTAAAGGCGCTCTTTCTTCACTTGTTCTGATACATCACAAGGGTAATCCGCTGCTGGCGTACCTGGACGTGGAGAGAAGATGAAGCTGAAGCTCATGTCAAAGTCTACATCTTTGATTAGCTTCATGGTGTCTTGGAAGTCTTTGTCTGTCTCACCAGGGAAACCAACAATAAAGTCTGAACTGATTTGAATATCAGGACGAGCTTTACGCAGTTTACGGATGATCGACTTGTACTCGATAGCGGTGTGAGGGCGTTTCATCATAGTTAGGATACGGTCACTACCACTTTGCACAGGTAAGTGCAGGAAGCTCACAAGCTCAGGCGTATCTTCGTAAACCGCGATGATGTCGTCAGTGAATTCTAGCGGGTGGCTCGTTGTGAAACGAATACGGTCGATACCATCGATAGACGCAACCAAACGAAGCAGTTCTGCAAATGAACAGATTTCACCGTCGTGTGTTGGACCGCGGTACGCGTTTACGTTTTGACCCAGTAGGTTTACTTCACGTACGCCTTGTTCAGCAAGCTGTGCGATTTCGAACAGCACGTCATCCATTGGACGGCTTACTTCTTCACCACGAGTGTACGGTACGACACAGTAAGTACAGTACTTCGAGCAGCCTTCCATAATAGAAACGAATGCTGTCGCGCCTTCCGCACGAGGCTCTGGTAGGCGGTCGAACTTTTCGATCTCTGGGAACGAAATGTCCATAACTGGTGCGTCATCCGACTGAGATTGTTTTATCATCTCAGGTAGGCGGTGCAGAGTTTGTGGGCCAAAAATAACGTCGACGTATGGTGCACGTTCACGAATATGGTCACCTTCTTGCGTTGCTACACAACCACCTACACCGATAACTACGCCAGGTTTTTTATCTTTTAGTGTTTTCCAGCGGCCAAGCTGGTGGAAAACTTTCTCTTGCGCTTTTTCACGGATCGAACAGGTGTTAAGTAGAAGTACGTCTGCTTCCTCTGGCTCTTCCGTCAGCTCGTAGCCGTTTGCAGCATTAAGCAGGTCGGCCATTTTTGATGAATCGTATTCGTTCATCTGGCAGCCCCAGGTTTTAATTAGCAGTTTCTTACTCATCTCACTTTCGCTCGTTCAGTTGTACTTAAATTGGAGAGCTATTGCTCAAATTATAGCCGCCATCACGGCGGTAAGCGGCGTATTGTACTGCTTTAAAAAGCACCTGACTAGTGATCTGGCTAATTCTCTGCAAAGCCTGATGAAATCTAGTTTTTCGCCCTATGCAGAACAAGGTTTTTTGTTAAACAATTTTGTAAAAATAGCCATGGAAAGTACAATAAAAAAAGCCAATTAATCAGCACGATGAAGAGTAAAAAATGAACAAGTATGACATCGCCGTGATCGGTGGCGGTATGGTTGGGGCAGCCGTCGCTGTTGGATTTGCCAAGCAGGGCAGAAACGTTGTCTTGGTTGAAGGTGCAAAACCCAAAGCTTTTGATGCCGCTCAGGCGATGGATATTCGCGTATCTGCGATTTCGCACCAGTCGGTGGAGTTACTTGATTCACTCGGCGCATGGTCAGAAATTAAAAGTATGCGAGTTTGCCCTTATCGGCGTTTAGAGACTTGGGAGCACCCGGAGTGCCGTACTCGTTTTCACTCTGATGAACTGTCATTGGAGCAACTAGGTTATATCGTTGAAAACCGCCTAATCCAATTAGGTCTTTGGCAAGTCTTCTCTCAGTATGACAATCTAACCGTGATGTGTCCCGAGCGATTAAAAGACATTGAGTTTGCAGATGTAAACCTTGTGACACTAGAAAGTGGGGTGCAGTTTGAAGCTAACTGGGTAATTGGTGCTGATGGTGCAAACTCTAAAGTTCGTCAATTGGCTGGAATTGGTGTGACTGCGTGGGATTACCGACAACACTGCATGTTGATTAACGTGAAAACAGAATTGCCACAGCAAGATATCACTTGGCAACAATTTACTCCTTCAGGCCCGCGTTCATTTTTACCTTTGTGCTCTTTGACTAATGAAGACGGTCAAGAAGTAGGCCAAGGTTCGTTGGTTTGGTATGACTCGCCAAAACGCATTAAACAACTGTGTGCGATGGGTAAGCCTCAACTAAGGGAAGAAATCTTACGTCATTTCCCTGCTGAATTGGGCGATATTGAAGTTTTACAGTTTGGCTCATTTCCACTCACTCGTCGTCATGCGCAAAGCTACTCAAGCAAAAATTGCGTATTAGTGGG
Source organism: Vibrio sp. V43_P6S15P86 (assembly GCF_009904725.1). NCBI lineage: Bacteria > Pseudomonadati > Pseudomonadota > Gammaproteobacteria > Vibrionales > Vibrionaceae > Vibrio > Vibrio sp. V43_P6S15P86. The sequence goes on along the minus strand of NZ_WXWT01000094.1, from coordinate 522 downwards.
TGACTCTGCTCATACGATCAATCCGCTTGCAGGGCAAGGGGTAAACTTAGGCTTCAAAGATGTAGACGTTCTCCTTTCGGTAACAGAACACAAAGAGCAGCTGGAAGATGCCTTACTCGCGAAATACGAACGTGCACGTCGACCTGACAACTTACTCATGCAGACTGGCATGGACTTTTTCTATAAAAGTTTTAGCAACGATCTTGGGCCATTGAAGTTTGTACGTAATGCTGCATTGAAGTTTGCTGAAAACTCAGGACCGATCAAGGCTCAAGTACTGAAATACGCTTTAGGTATGTAGTAAGTTACTCAATCCACAGATAGAAAAAAAGCGAGCCATGAGCTCGCTTTTTTAATTCGGCAAATCTAATGATTTCCCGAGTCCAGAACCAAAAAAGAAAAAACCCAGCAAAATCATGCTGGGTTTTCCGATAATGGTGCGGAAGGAGAGACTTGAACTCTCACACCTTGCGGCGCCAGAACCTAAATCTGGTGCGTCTACCAATTCCGCCACTTCCGCAA